>CAZZCI010000064.1:9200-10836 GCA_964653015.1 uncultured Rhodothermales bacterium | reverse complement strand
GCTATGGGTTTGCTCACATCGCGCCGTTCTGTAGCCCGGGATCAGGAGCGGAGCGCTGGGAGCACCGCGACCGAGTACTCCTGGGGTGCGGATATCCCGGGCGGCCATTCTAACACGCTAAACAGGTACCATTTTTTATAGCGTACGGCTTTGGGCTGATGCTTACTCCCGAGGGCCAAATCGAAACGAGAGTGTTGTTTCGGTGGGTACTGCCTCCCCGTCGTCCGTTGCGGGACGAAATTGAGCGCGGTGGGCAGCAGCCAGGGCTGCGTCGTCGAGCCCATAGTCGAGCGCATCGGTTGCGTGCTCGGTGCCGTTGGCGTCAATGCGCCACTGGCCGCGTATTTCGGCGGTCTCCACATGGCCGTCTGTGTTTACAGTAACGAGCACCTCAACACGAGCCCGCAACTCGGCATCGCGAGCCGCCTCCGTGTAGTCGGGCTGGGGAGCGCGGAGCAGTCGCGCAGGCGTGCCCGGTTCTTGTCCGGCAGTAGCTTCTTCGAAAAGCCCCTCGCGGAGCTCGTCATCGTCGCCCGGATCGGTGAAGTCGAGGGCTACATCGCTCCAGTCGATCTCTTCTTCAAGGATGACATCTTCAGGCACGACCTCGGGGGGAAGTGGAGCAGGAGGCGGCGGCTGGCGGCGTACATCGTGATCAGTGGGTTGGATCTCCTCCAGCTGGATGTTGTCGGGGCCCACGTCGGTAAACACCTGGTCGGGCGGATCGGGCGCAGGCCACCAGTGCACGGCCCCTACGCATATGAGCAAGGCCACGACTAAACTGCTTAACATGCGAAGCCGGTAACGTGACGAATTACGCCAGGAGGAAGACACGGCACCAACGAATGAGATGGCAAAATATAGTGAACCAAGGCCCACCACAGCCTACGCACAATCAACGCAATGATTCCATGAATCGAACAAGGTGTGAAAGTTTGGTCCCTGTCTTGAGGAACGTTGGGCCAGCCCCTACGTTAGTCCACAGATCTTACAGCAAACACCCCTATGCCCGAACGCACGCCCCTTGACCGGCCCTTGTTGTTGTGGACTGCCTACTTGACGCAAGTCAGGCAGCACCCGCCCTCTTTTGTTAACCTTTCCGTCGTATTCGGCGGAAAGGTTTTTTTATGGCTGTTTCGGTCGTTTTGGACGCGCGGGGTGGGCTGTTAGCATCGTTTATTCGCTCCGATTCTGTTTCTTCCGATAAACCGATTGTGGCTATGCCAACCCAATCAACCGCTACGCTTGCTCTTGCTGATGGCACGGTGGTGCACGGACATGCGCTTGGACAGCGTGGGACCACCCGTGGTGAACTGTGCTTCAACACCAGCATGACAGGCTACCAGGAAATCCTGACCGACCCGTCGTACTACGGACAGTTGGTGATGATGACGTATCCGCACATCGGCAACTACGGTACCGATGATGCCGAAAACGAGGCCATCGCCCCCCAGGCGGCGGGCCTCATTGTGCGGGCCAGCACCGATACGCCCAGCGGGCCGCCCCGTCGCGATGCGCTGCACAACTATCTGAACCACCACGGCGTGGTTGCCATCACCGATGTCGATACGCGTCCGCTCGTGCGGCATGTGCGTACGCATGGCGTGCTCAACGCCGTCATCGACAGCACCGGCGC
>CAZZCI010000064.1:0-9100 GCA_964653015.1 uncultured Rhodothermales bacterium | reverse complement strand
GCCCGCACCGTGCTCGACTCCGACCTGCCCGTGCTCGGCATCTGTCTGGGACACCAGCTTATGGCGCTGGCCCAGGGCATGGACGTCTACAAGATGCGCGTGGGCCATCGTGGTGCCAACCAGCCGGTGCAAAACTTGATGACCGGTCGTGTAGAAATCACCACCCAGAACCATGGCTTTGCCGTGGATGCTGACTCGGTGCGGGGCACAGCGGCGCATGTTACGCACCGCAACTTAAACGACGATACCGTAGAGGGCCTGCAGTATCCGCAGCATCGTGCGATGTCGTTGCAATACCATCCAGAGGCTTCGCCCGGGCCGCACGACAGCCGATATTTGTTCGATGTCTTCCTCGACATGATTCCAACGCCAACCGTTGCATCCGCCTCCACTGCTCGCCGCGCTCACGCCGTTGCGAGCTAATTTTTTGGCGGATCCCGACGTTTGATCCGTTTCCGTACTGCTTGATTTCGTACCCAACACCCTATGTCCAAACGCACCGACCTCGACACCATTTTGCTCATTGGCTCTGGCCCGATTGTGATTGGCCAGGCGTGCGAGTTCGACTACTCCGGCAGCCAGGCGGCCCAGGCGCTCCAAGAAGAAGGCTACCGCGTGGTGCTGGTCAACTCCAATCCGGCCACCATCATGACCGACCCCATGATGGCCGATGAGGTGTATCTGCAACCGCTTACCGTGGAGTCACTTACCCGCATCGTCGAAAAAGAGCAGCCCGATGCGGTGCTGCCTACCATGGGCGGTCAAACGGCGCTCAACCTGACGGAAGACCTGGCTCAGGCCGGCGTGTGGGACGCGCACGATGTGGAACTCATTGGCGTGGATATGGAGGCGGTGGCTGCTACGGAAGATCGCCAGCGCTTCCGCGATCTGATGGAAGAGGTGGGGCTCGATCAGGCGCGCAGCCGAACGGCGAAAACACTCGATGAAGCCGCAACGATCACCGACGAACTGGGCGGCCTGCCCGTCGTCATTCGTCCGTCGTACACCCTGGGCGGCTCGGGCGGCGGCATCGTGTGGTCGGAAGATGAGTTTGAGCGCAAAGTGCAGCGGGGACTGGAGATGAGCCCGGTGCATCAGGTGCTGATCGAAGAGTGCCTGTTTGGCTGGAAGGAGTACGAGCTGGAGCTGCTTCGTGATGCCAACGACAATGTCGTCATCATCTGCTCCATCGAAAATGTGGACCCCATGGGCGTGCATACCGGCGATTCGGTGACGGTAGCGCCGCAGCAGACGCTCACCGATCGGCAGTACCAGGCCATGCGCAACGCCGCCATAAAAGCCATGCGCTCCATCGGTACGTTTGCGGGGGGATGCAACATCCAGTTTGCGGTAGATCCGGAAACCGGACGCATGATCGTGATCGAGATCAATCCGCGCGTGTCGCGGTCCTCGGCGCTTGCCTCCAAAGCCACGGGCTACCCCATCGCCAAAGTGGCGGCCCGGCTTTCTGTGGGATACACGCTTGACGAGCTCCCCAACGAAATTACCGGTACCAGTGCGTGCTTTGAGCCGTCTATCGACTACGTGGTCACGAAAATTCCGCGCTTCAACTTCGATAAGTTTGAGGGCGTGGACGAGCGCCTCACGACGCAAATGAAAGCCGTGGGTGAGGTGATGGCCATCGGGCGCACCTTTCCCGAAAGCCTGCAAAAGGCGTGGCAGAGCTTAGAGATTGGATACGCCGGCCTTGGTGCTGATCGTCCTGATGCCGACCGCGAAACCGTGCGCAACCGACTCAGCGATTCGTATTGGGATCGGCTGTTGCATGTGCGGCATGCCTTTCGGTATGGCGTGTCGGTTGACGAGGTGCACGACGTAACGAAGGTTGATCGGTGGTTTCTGCGAGCTATCAAACAGCTGGTAGCTATCGAGCGAGAAATCGAGGCGCACACGCTGGCTACGCTGCCGGACGAGCTACTCTATCGCGTGAAACGAAGCGGATTTTCGGATGCGCAGATCGCTTACTTGCTCGACGACGAAGTGTCTGAAGACGATGTACGTGCACATCGCAAAAAAGCAGATATCACCCCCTCGTTTTTGGTTGTGGATACCTGCGCCGGGGAGTTTCCTGCAGACACGCCCTACTTCTACTCCAGCTACGACAGCGGCATGGAGCGCACCGTGTCTGATCGAGACAAAGTGCTGATCCTGGGTAGCGGGCCCAACCGCATTGGACAGGGCATTGAGTTCGACTACGCGTGTGTGCATGGCGTGCGCGCCGCGCAGGAGATGGACTACGAAGCGCTGATGCTGAACTGCAACCCTGAAACCGTCTCTACCGATTTCAACGTAGCCGATGGGCTGTATGTGGAGCCGGTGTTTTGGGAGCACATCATGAACGTGGTGGATTACGAACAGCCTGAGGGTGTCATCTTGCAACTGGGGGGCCAGACGGCGCTCAAGTACGCCGAGCGGTTTGCGGAGCACGGCGTTCGCGTGCTGGGCACCGATCCGGCTGATATGGACCGCGCCGAAGATCGAGGCCATTTCTCAGAGTTGTTGGCCGAACTCGACATCCCGTCGCCCCCATACGGAATGGCGCATTCGGTCGATGAGGCTGTGGCCCGCGCCTCCGATCTGGGCTTTCCGGTGCTCATCCGACCGAGCTATGTGCTGGGTGGACAGGGGATGCGCATTGCCGCCAATCCCGAAGAGGTGCGGCGCTACGTTTCCGCTATCTTGCAGCGCCATCCGGACAACGCGATTCTGCTGGATCGCTTCCTGGAGGGCGGCATCGAAGTGGATGTGGATGCCGTGTGCGATGGCACCGACGTCTGGATCAGCGGCATCCTGGAGCATGTGGAACCGGCGGGCGTCCATTCGGGCGATTCCACCGCCGTATTGCCGCCGCACAGCCTTTCCGAGGCAGCCCAGGCCACCATCCGTCGCTATGTCGAGCAGCTGGCCCACGCGCTCAACGTACGCGGCCTTTTGAACGTGCAACTTGTGGTGCACGAGGACACGGTGTATGTGATCGAAGCCAATCCGCGAGCGTCGCGCACGGTACCGTTTGTGGCAAAAGCCACCGGAGCGCCCGTCGCAGGCATTGCCACGCGGGTCATGCTGGGGGATACGCTGGCTGCGATGCGCACGCAGGGAATGCTCGCCCAAGCACTGGATGGCTACGCACTGAAGCGACCCGTCTTTTCATGGGATAAATTCCCCGAGGTGCCGCAGGAAGTGGGCCCCGAGATGCGCTCCACCGGCGAGGCGATTGTATTCACCGACGCCCTCACCGACGAGCACCTCACCCCGCCCTATCCCATGCGCAAACTACGCGTAGAGTCGGCGTAGTGCGCTGTCACAGGTCAATGGGGCCTCGTTCACATGGTGTTATCTTGAGCGGGCCCCAGCGATAGCCGGTCACTCATCGGTGCGGAACCGTGGCGTGGGTCGTCCATCGTATTGATGCGATGAATACTGGCAAAACAAACTGATGCGATGCGCACCAAAGCCGACCACTTCCCTACCGACCTGAATCAGATGGCCGAGTATGCTAAGGCACTCTCCCATCCGGCGCGGCTAGACATTCTGCGTGTCATCGCCGAAAAAGAATCCTGCATCTGCGGTGAAATTGTAGACGACCTTCCCCTTGCACAGTCAACCGTCTCTCAGCACCTGAAGGTGTTGAAAAATGCAGGGCTCATTCAAGGCACAATTGATGGCCCCAGCGTATGCTACTGCCTCGATTCTATGGCGCTGCGTATGCTCGCCAAGCAGTTCGATACCTTCTTCAGTAACCTGATCGACCAGTCCGCCGCAACTTCCTGTTAGTCAATTGCTTAACAAACCAGGCCACCTTGATGTCTACCCCCTCTGTTCTCTTTGTCTGCACCCATAATTCGGCCCGCTCCCAAATGGCGGAAGGGCTCTTGCGTGATCGATATGGCGACGCATACGATGTGTATAGCGCGGGCACCGAACAAACGCATGTGCGTCCGCTAGCCATTGCGGCGATGCAGGAGATTGGCATCGACATGTCCGACCACACGTCGCAGACGATCGACACGGTTGCCGAGGGGCGTACGTTCGACTACGTGGTGACGGTGTGCGACTCGGCCCGCGAAAACTGTCCGTATCTGCCTGCTACGCGGAAGAATATGCACCACTCGTTCGAGGATCCCTCGGCAGCTACCGGCTCTGAAGCGGAGCAGCAGGCGGTGTTTCGACGCGTGCGTGACGAGATCGCGGTGTGGCTTGAGGATGTGTTTGGCAACGGGGGCCCCTCGAATTGATCATTCCCCACAACACTGGGCCGCCTGGCAATGGCAATTCCATACGGCGACATTCAGGGGTAACAGTGCGCTATGATCGGCTGCGGCGGGGTGTTGAGACATCAGAAGGCGGTTCAGGCTGTGCGTCAGCACCAGGCGAGACCGGCTCCACGTGGCGCGTAATCAGATCAACTAGATCGTTCAATTGCTCCTGGGCAGCTTTACGTCTTTTCACATCCACCCCGTACGCAATGGGAAGTGTAAACAGAAAAAGAGCAATGTAGCCTCCAAGGATCGTCCACGCGGTGCTATCGCCATACACAAACAATGCGGCAAGCGACCCAAACACCAACGAAACGAGCACGCCCCAGACCAACGCCTCACTTACCGGTCCCATGTAGGCTACATACTGAGATAGGCGTACCTGCACGGTCCCATCGTGCGCATCGACATACACCTGGGTTTCGACATCATCTTTGTCGACATGCGTCCACGATAGAGAAGCTGCCGTACGTTCTTCAGTGATGCGCTCCTTGTCGGCCACGAGCCCAAAGCGGCGGCGCAGTTCAATCAAGATATCGTTCCACGCATGGTCAGGCAGGCGTCCGGGTACGGTGCAATCCACAAACACGTGTGTGTTAGAGGTGCGGGTAGAAGTCGTGCTCTTTTGCGTCTGGGCCTCCAACTCATGGGCTGCCTGCTTCAGGTGAGTTGGGTCAATATCAGAGGCCGCAGCAATCTCTTCTAATTCGTCTAACGTAAGACCCTGCTTTGACGCGGAGGTGGCTTTTTGCGACTGTAACTCCACCGCGCGTTCGAGAAGCGTGCGGACTTCCTCGTCGGTGTAGGTGCGTTGGGACATAGAAAAGCAGGGGCGTTCAAAACGAGAGCACAAACAGAAGTCGATTATATTTGCAAATCATCCGGATGCAAGAGGGGTTCCAGATAGTGGACGACCGAATGCCTAACGATGCGTTTACCGGCGTAGACGGTTGGTAAGGCGCGCCAGCCGTTGAAGCAGCGACCGGTTGAGGACCCAGAGCACCGACGCGTAAAGGAGGGCGCCGCCTACAACAGCCCCTGGAATCCAGACGAGCGCAGCCATGTCGGGGAGGGCGTACGTCCGCAGGGCAACCAGTGCGCTCGCCATCACCACGGTACCGACCAGCGGTACGCTAATGTTGCGAAGGTAGGTGCGTACACGTACGTTGATCAGCCGGCGGAGCATCCAGAACTGGACGGGCGCAAGTAGGTAGCCCCGCAGCACATAGGCGGCGGCCACGGCCACGATGCCAAACTGAACAGCAATGGTATACGCGATGACATTGGCGATGGCATTGAGCACATTCACCAGCAGGCGCCAGTCGGGGCGGTTGCAGGCGAGTAGCACCGCCGGGTTGAAATAGAAGAGGGCGTGGAGCATGCCCACCAGGGCCAGCACCTGAAACACATGTACGCTTTCGGGCACCCACTGCGCGCCAAATACCGTGGCGATCAGATCGGGGGCAATGGCTGCGGCTCCCAAGAACGCCGGAAATGCGACAATGCTGGCGGTTTGCGTGCCTTTATAGAACGCCGTGCGCATCTTTTCGCGGGCGTGCTGCAGTTTCGAGAAGGTCGAAAACGCGACCGACGACACCGTTTGCGTCACCAGATCGACGCCTGCTGTGTACAGCTTATACGCCACATCGTAAAAGCCAAGGGCGGTAGGCCCGAGCACGTATCCAATGATCAGGTTATCGGCGCGGCTGTTTACATAGTCGAGCAGATTGGAGCCGACCAGGTGGATGCCAAACGAGAACAGATCCTTGAAATGCCGTCGGGTGATGGTGCGTCCGGGGCGCCACGGGCTGGCTATCCACAGCACAACGACTGCCGTCGCGCGTTCGGTTAGGAACCAGCCGACCAGGCTCCATACTCCCCATCCGTACCAGGCCATGCCAACACCGACGAGACCCGCCGCACAGCTTGCCGCAAACTCGCGGATGGCCAGTACGCGATACTGCATCCGCCGCTCGAACAGCGCCTGCTGCACCCCGGCCAGCGCAGCCAGCAGAAACGCAGGAGCGAGCGCTTGAATGATGGGCCCCAGATCGGGTGTGTCAAAGAGGCGCGCAATGGGATCAGCCAGGGGCCAGCTTGCCGCCATAAGCACTACGCTCATGCCCATGTTCACGGCAAAGGCCGTGTCGAGGTGGCCGGCCTCCAGTTTATCTCGCTGAATAATGGCCGCGGCAAAGCCCTGATCGACCAGGACGCGTAGAAAGGCAATGTACGTGCCGGCCAGCGCGATTACGCCAAAGGCATCCGGGGCCAGCAACTGGGCCAGCACCGCAAACACGATAAACGAGACAAGGCGGCTCCCCCAGTTTTGCACTGCCGACCAGGCGACACCCCGTAGCGCCCGGTCGCGCAGATCACCCCACGAGCTATCCACGCGTTGTTAGCACTTGCTGATACAAGTCTACCGTGCGCTTGGCCAACACATCCCAACGAAACAAATCGAGCGGTGCTTTATCGGGACGGTCCTGACCGCGTGCCCAGTCCAGTCCGTTGGAGAGCGCACTGGGCGTCAGGCGTCCATCGAACGTGTTCACCCACGCGTCTCCCACGTACTCTTGCAACTCGCGCATGGCCCCACGGGCGGGCACCATCACCGGACGATTAAACGACAGTGCCAGCAGGGCTGCGCCCGAGTGCAATACGTTATCGTACGGAAGCGCCACCAGGTCGGCGGCAGCCATGTAGGTGGGCACCAGGTCGGTGGGAATGAACCGCAGATCCAGCCGTACACGCGGATCGGCAGCGGCGGCGTATTGAAGCGATTCGCGAAGCGTAGCATTCACCGGGTTGCCGGCCACGACCAACCGCGCCTCAGGATGGTTCATGGCCTTAAATGTGCGGATGAGACGCCCGACGTTCTTGTATGGGCGGATGCGGCCTAGATACAGCACAACCGGCACATCATCGTCCATGCCCAGGGCAGTGCGGCCCTCTGTGCGTGGGAGCGGTGGCGGGTAGGCGCTGCGATAGTGACCATGCGGCACCACCTTCGATGGCAGCTGCTCCAGCCGTGGATGCTGGGCGCGCGCCAGTTCGCGTCCTGTGGCACTCAAGCTGATGTAGCCATCGACCTGCGGGATAAATCCCCACCAAAAGAGCTGTTCTAAGAGCGGATGGTAATCGTCGTGCGGCCCCAGATCGTGAACCGTCCAGACCATGCGCGTGCCACGGGCGCGGGCCCAGGCCATGAGCGCCAGCTCGGAAATGGTCATACCGGCGGCGCGGGCGAGCGATGGATAGCTGAGGGCATCGTCGGGCCAGTGCATATGCCACAGGTCGTAGGTGCCCTTGATCGCTCGTTCGGGGGTGAACTCATGCACCTCCACACCCTGATCTTCGAGCGCGTCGCTCAGCAAGCGGTTGTACGGATTACCGGTGGTGTTGGCGTACGCGGGCCAGGCCAGAATGCGCATGACAGTAGGAACTGGTACGTGGGGCGACGAAACAGCTTGGAATTCAACAAATGGGTTCCTCCAAGCCACGGGTTGAATTTCGATGCTTTCGCGGTGAAACGCAAACGATTCGGCACAGTGCCGGGAGCGTATCGACAAGACTTCATGGAGCCATGCGTGCTGGTGTACCCATCGACGTTGTACTGCGTTAGGAGAGCGTGGCAGACGAAAGCGGCTTCCACGCGTAGTCAAAGTGCGCCAGTTCGCGGGCACATACCACTTCAACGCGCTCACGGGCCGCCGACGAAAGCACCTGTGGATACGGTTTGCGAGGCGGACGCGCACTGGCTTTGGCATCAGGGAGGTCAATCGAGTCGGGCAAACCGAGCCGTTCAGCAATGTGGGCCAGATCCGCATCTAACTGCTCGTAGCGGCCTACAAAATCAACCGCCACTTTCCCGTTAATCGTGTAGATGGGCCAGTTGGATAGCCGCTCCACATCCGCTGTTTTGAGATACGACGCGACGGATGGGCGCGGCGGGTCGGTCATCCAGTAGTACAGGCTCACGGCCTTGTCAAATGGGTTGCGTTCAAAGCAGAACACAAAGTAGTTCTCCCACACGGACGCGGGCACGTTTGCCTTTACAAAGGGAGCAGGAGCATGGTTGAAAAACCGCTTGGTGGCTCGATTCCACAGGCAGCGCGCGCCATCGAGCAGGCTGTACTGGCGTAAAGGGATGCGCGTGTTCTGCGGACCGCGAGAGCCATGCGCCTCCCGAATCTGTTCATCCTCCGGTTCAATAGGGGTGATTACCGCGTCAGGGCCACAAAAGGCCGACAGGGCAATCTCCATACTCGTACTGGCCGTTTTGCGCGTCTTCAGGAAGATAAACTGGTAACGGTGACTGATAATCATCGTTCTGTGGACAGAAGACATCAGAAAGCGGTTTGATCGGCGCAACGCCTTGCCGGAAGCGACGTTTCGGCCATCGCCCAGAGAGCAATCCCAGGCTGTCAAGCCGGGGCCGCCACCGTATTGCGCAATGTCCCGATGCCCTCGTACGTGATCGCCACCGTGTCGCCCGGCTCAATGTCGCCCGGATTGGCGGGGCTGCCGAACGCGATCGCATCGCCCGGCTGTAGCGTGAAGCGCTCCGACAGAAACGCGACGATCTCAAACGGATCAAACAGCATCAGGTCGGTCGTGGCGTCCTGACGTTTTTCGTCGTTTACGTACGTGTGCATCGACAGCGCGGTCGGATCCAGGTCAGTTTCGATCCACGGACCGAGTGGGGCTGATCCGGTGAACGCCTTGCGGGCGGTGCGTCCGGGCTGGTCGAGCGCATCTACATCGTTCATGATCGTGTAGCCGCGCACCACCTCGGGCACCTCGCGGGGCGCTATGTTTCG
>CAZZCI010000063.1:0-10847 GCA_964653015.1 uncultured Rhodothermales bacterium | reverse complement strand
CTTTTTCTGTGCCTTTCAGTGTGCTTTCTTTCTGTGCTGTTTCAACATCACTTGCCACCATCTCCTCGGCCATCTCTTCCAGTGAGTACTGCGGCGTCCAGCCCAGTTGCGTGCGGGCTTTCTCGGCGTCGCCCAGGAGCAGGTCGACTTCGGTCGGACGGTAGTAACGGGGGTCGATGTCGACGACGCACTGCCCGGTGTCGGCGTCGTAGCCTTTTTCGTCTTCGCCGTCGCCCTTCCACACGATGTCGATGTCGGCGGCCTTAAAGGCGAGCGTTGCGAAGTCGCGGACGGTCGTGGTCTGGCCGGTGGCCAGCACGTAGTCGTCGGGCGTGTCTTGCTGGAGCATCAGGTACATGCCCTCTACGTAGTCGCGAGCATGGCCCCAGTCGCGCTTGGCATCGAGGTTGCCGAGGTAGGTCTTTTCTTGCAGTCCGAGTTTGATGCGCGCGGCGGCGCGGGTGATCTTACGCGTCACGAAGGTTTCGCCACGTCGGGGACTCTCATGGTTAAACAGAATCCCGTTGGAGGCGTGGATGTCGTATGCTTCCCGGTAGTTGATCGTAATCCAGTAGGCGTAGAGTTTGGCGGCTGCGTAGGGACTTCGCGGGTAGAACGGGGTGGTTTCGCTCTGCGGCGTCTCTTGCACCTTGCCGTACAGCTCTGAGGTCGAAGCCTGGTAGAACCGCGTCTTCTCGGTCAGGTCCAGGATGCGAATGGCTTCCAACAGCCGCAGCGTACCCAGCGCATCTACGTCGGCGGTGTACTCAGGACTGTCGAAGCTGACCTGCACGTGACTCTGCGCAGCCAGGTTGTAGATCTCATCCGGCTGCGTCTCTTGCACAATGCGAATCAGGTTCGACGAGTCGGTCATGTCGCCGTAGTGGAGGAAAAAGCGCACCTCCTCCTCGTGCGGATCGGTGTACAGATGGTCGATGCGATCCGTGTTGAACTGCGACGCCCTCCGCTTGATGCCATGCACTTCGTATCCCTTATCGAGCAACAACTCGGCCAGATATGACCCGTCTTGGCCGGTTACGCCGGTGACGAGTGCCACGGGACGCTCGCCGCTGGCTCCGGGGCGATCTTCTGGAATTTTGCTGGTTACTTGCTTGTCGGTTGGCATGAAGTAGAGGTGTAAGAGAGAAACGGTGCTTCGGGTCGTTGAGCGTGGAAACTTCTAAGCTTCCGCGTATTCACTTTGTCACAATCGGATGTATCGCCGCTCCCCTCATGCGTTCCCGCTTCATCAATGTAGCACATATGCACAGCGGCGATCTCATAGCACAATCCCATCACGTGCAATAACTGCTCGGAGTGAAGCGGCGCATCGTTCGGCCTGCACAAGATCCACTGAAAATGGGGCGGCCTCGTCTTGTGCTCGGGCGACCGCCTCGAAGTACAGACCGGGATCAAGGCCCCACACCGCAAGGTCAATATCAGAGCGTGGGCCAAGGGGTTCATTTTCTTCCGCCATAGATCCAAAAAGTACGACACGGCTTGCTCCGTATGTTGTGCGCAACCATTGTGCTACCCGGCATGCGGTGGCCTGTGCCTGCGCTCGTTGTTCTTCCTGGGCACACGTAGCCCTGCGCGTCCGCTTACGCAACGTGGCCCGGTACGTATCGAATGCAGACATCGCTCGGCGACTTTAATGGTTGGTTAGCAGCTAATCCCTATCTCCCACCACCCCGTTTGGTTTCATTTGAGGCGCTGCAGAGTCCGTTTCCAGATGTCGAGGCGTCGCTCAATGCCTATGGATCCGTCTCATTCAATACCACCTGGGCAAACCGCTTGAAGTCGACCAACCGCGTATGAATGATTGAGTGAACAATATCCCAGTTTACATCCTGATATTGATGGATGGCGATATTACGAAATCCAACAGCTCCTTTTAACCGTTGAGCCAGTTTTCCCGGTATAATCGATTCCGAAGCCAACCGATCAAAGGCTTCTGCCATTGTATCAGGCGGGCGCCCTCCCTTGGAAGCAATTATGTGGGCAGCCACATCTACACAGAGTTGCACAGCACGTGTCAGATTCAGTGCGATGATATCTTGCCGGTCCCAGTCCTGAGCCAACACATTAGCGTTTTCAGGGCGCTTCGCCTCAATACGCTGCACGCACCGGTGCAGCGATTCCAACTTGTCTTCGATCAGGATTCGGTCCATTGCTTCAGGCGTGTTTGTACGATGCGGCGTCGCAAGGGCATCCAATCGGCCTGGTCGGTAACCCAGCGGGCGATGAGCGCCCCATACAGGGTGGTGTCGGTGCAAAACAACTGGGTGCCGTGTTTCAGCACCCGACCGACAACAGGGCCGCGTGTCGCTTGCAAATCGATCAAGTCAACCGGGCGGCCTGTTTCTTCTGCTAAATCGTTGATAAGCGCCTGCATCATAGACGCAGACAGCGGAGCTTCTGCCAACACCGCACAGTCAAGATCGCTGCGGGGCGTTGCCGTGCCTTGCGCCACCGACCCAAATACCCAACCGGCCTGTATCGACGGATAGGTCTGCATCACATCGTGCACCCGGTCAAGCACCGCCTGATTGCTCATGCGTCCACCTTGCGAAAGGCCAGCGTGGTGTTGTGCCCGCCAAACCCAAAGGCATTGGCCAGCGCCACGTTTACTGTGCGCTTGTTGGATTCGTGCAGCGTGTAGTCCAAGTCGCAGCCCTCATCGGGGGTTTGCGTGTTGATGGTAGGCGGCACGTGGTCATCGGCCACGGCCAGTACGGTGGCCACCGCCTCAATGGCTCCGGCTGCCCCCAGCAAGTGTCCGGTCATGCTTTTGGTGGCCGAGCAGCTTATCGAGTAGGCATGATCGCCAAAGAGCTTTTTGATCGCGTTCGACTCCACCGGATCGCCAGCCGGTGTAGAAGTCGCATGCATGTTGATGTGGTCAACGGCTTCGAGAGGCACCCCGGAGTCCTCAACAGCCTGCTTCATCGCTCGCATGGCACCCTTGCCCTCGGGGTCGGGGGCCGCAAAGTGATGGGCATCGTTCGACTTGCCAAATCCGCATAGCTCGGCATAGATGTGCGCTCCGCGTGCCTCAGCTGCACTTCTTCGCTCTAGCACCAGCGCGCCTGCGCCTTCACCTGCTACAAATCCATCGCGGTCTTTGTCGAACGGACGACTGGCCGTTTTGGGGTCGTCGTTGCGCGTAGATAGCGCCCGCATCGCGCCAAATCCGCCCAGGCAGAGTTCGTTCAGCGATGCCTCGGTGCCGCCCACGAGCATTCGATCAGCCTGACCTTGTTTCAGCAGCATGGCGCCATCGGCAATGGCATCGTTGCCGCTTGCACAGGCGGATACCGTGCAGTGGTTGGGGCCGCCCAGTTCGTATTCCATGGCGATGAGTCCCGCCGCCATGTTGCTAATCATCATGGGAACGAAGAACGGGGAGATGCGCCGTGGCCCACGCTCGTAGTTCACCTCGGCTTGCTCCATAAACATGGTGCCGCCGCCAATGCCGGTGCCGAACACCACGCCAAACCGATTGCGCTCGCTCTCATCCAGCGAATCTGGACGCAAGTTGGCGTCGCGCAGGGCCTCGCGTGCTACGGCCAATGCAAAGAGGCTGAACACATCTTGTCTCCGGGCCGACTTCGGGTCGATGCCGTGATCTTCTGGATCAAAATCGTGCACCTCGCACGCAATCTTCGTGCGAAAGTCGGACGGGTCGAATTTGGTGATCGGTCCGGCGCCACTCGTTCCGGCCAGCAGATGCTTCCAGAATGCGTCAACCGTGTGCCCTATCGGGGTGAGGGCACCCAACCCGGTAACAACGATAGACTCCTCGGCGTGCGCAGTAGCCATGAATGCGGGGGGATGGTGGATAGGCGAATGATGATTTGGTAGAGGATAGACGCTAAGTGATAAAGGCCATTGAAAACCGCAGCTTCGTCTTGTTCGAACCCCCTCTCCCTACGGGTTTCTCCCCCTTATCCAAGGGGGAGATGTCGAAGACAGAGGGGGTTGAGCAGACCGCGATGATGTAGCCCACTGATAATCACTTAACCACTCAACCGCTACCGATGATTTTTTGCCACCTTGTAGTGTAGCCACTATAACCATGAGTCGCAAGGATTCTGGGCGTGTGCCTCCATGCACATCCCGCGAAATGTTACGCGTCAGCCGGACTCTACCTGCCCGAACCGCATCCATCGCGGTGGATTCAATACATATCATGCCTACTATCTTGCTGCCTACTGGGCGTCTATACGTGTGGAGCCTGACATCAAACGCTACATTCGCCATCTGGAAATCCGGACCCGCGGCCAGGTCGACTCGATGATGAGCGGCGCGTATTCGTCCACCTTTCGGGGACGGGGCCTGGAGTTTGCCGAAGTGCGTCCGTATCAACCGGGCGATGACGTGCGTGCCATCGACTGGAACGTGTCGGCGCGGATGGGCGAGACATACGTCAAACTCTTCGAAGAAGAGCGCGAGCAGACCATCATGCTGGCGGTGGATGTGTCGGGCTCGCAAGCGTTTGGGTCGGCCCATGCCACCAAGCGCACTACCGCTGCCGAGGCCGCCGCCCTGGTCGCATTTACGGCGCTGCATCAGCACGACGCCGTGGGCCTGCTGCTCTTCACCGATCGCATTGAGGCGCTGCTCCCCCCTCGCAACACGCGCCGCCACGTACTGCATGCTCTACAGCGCCTCTTGACATGCGAGCCCGACCATACCCGCACTAACCTGAACGTACCGTTGCGCTATCTGCTCAACAGCCTGGAGCGACGCGCTACCGTGCTGTTTATCAGTGACTTTATGGATACGCAGTACACCGACCTCCTTCATGCCACAGCCCGGCGGCACGACCTCATTGGCGCCCACGTGTTTGATCCGGGCGAGGCTACGCTCCCCCCGCATGGATTGCTTGACCTTACGGATCCGGAAACCGGCACCCCACACACGGTGGATGCCCGCGACCCGTCGGTTCAGCGCCGCCTGCAAACGGAACACGACCGCCGCCACCGCCGCATAGAAGACATGCTGCACACCGCCAACGCGGGCCACATCGCGCTACCTACCGATGGCGATGTAGCCGACGCCCTGGTCACGTTTTTTCGTCACCGCCGCCCCTACCGCGCATGAGCCGCTTCCACCTGCCCGGAATCGCGCTGGGGAGCCTTGGCCTGCTGCTCCTGCTCCTCCCTCTTTCAGTGTCGGCTCAGTCGGCCCATGTTGATGCACACCTCGATGCCGACAGTCTACAGGTAGGCGAACAGGCCACGCTCTGGATGATCGTTGAGCACACGTTTCAGTCTGAGGTCACCTTTCCCGACACCGACGCCGGTCCGATGCTTTTTGGCGACCTGCAGGTGCTCGATCGCGGCGAACCGGCTTACGAATACCGACGAGGCGCCCGCATAGACAGCGTCGGCTACACCGTGACCACGTTTGAATTGGACGACGCCCAGGTGCCCGAGCTGCCCGCCTGGATCGTGCAAAACGAAGACACCACCATTGCCGGATCCGACGCGTTCACCGTCCCGATTGCCTCGGTGTTGCCCGCCGACACCACCACCGCCATGCAGGGCCTCATGCCGCCCGCATCGTTTCCGCATGGATGGCGCGTGTGGACCGCCAGCGCGCTGGGTGTGCTGGCCCTTTTCGCGCTCATCGCCTGGATTGTCCGGCGGCGGCCCTGGGCCGATCAGCTTGCAGAAGACACTGCGGATCCCCCTAAATCTCCGTTCGACCGCGCTCGAAAGCAGCTTGACTCGCTGCAGCCGCCCAACCAGGGCTCGGCCAAACCGTTCTATGTGACACTTACCTACACGCTGCGCACGTACTTAAGCGAACGCCTGCGCATCCCGGCGCACGAGCGGACCTCCACCGAATTGGTGGAGGCGCTGCGACGGCATCCGCATGTGCCCCCGCCCGCTGCGGGACGCATTGACGCAGTGCTGGAACTGGCGGATCTGGCCAAGTTTGCGGATACGCATCCCGATGGATCTGCGAACACCCGTGCGCTCCACGAGACCCAGCGCGCCATTGCCACGATCGAAGAGGCTGTTCGTGCCGTGGAGCGTCCCCCTTCGCCCCCAGAAACCGCCCCCGCAACGGCTCCCGAGACTTCGTAATCTTTCACCCGTTCTGCCTGCCTATGTCTCTGTTTTCTGATCGCCTTGTTGACGAGCTGGCTGCTGCCAACACGGTGGCTGTGCTTACCGGTGCTGGCGCCAGTGCCGAGAGCGGAATCGCCACGTTTCGCGATCCGGATGGCCTGTGGGAGCAGTTCAGTCCCGAAGAGCTCGCAAACGTGGAGGCGTTTCTCAACAACCCAACGCTGGTGCAGGGCTGGTACCGATACCGACAGGAAGCCATTGAACAGGCCGCGCCCAATGCCGGACACCAGGCCCTTACCCGTCTGGAACAGCTTGTTCCCTCGTTTGCCTGCATCACCCAAAACGTAGACAACCTGCACCAGGACGCCGGCACCGAGCGGGTGATCGAATTGCATGGCAACATCATTCGCAGCTACTGTATCGACTGCGAGGCGCCCCACCGGCTGGATCCGGATGCAATCGAAGCCGACGAAGCGGTGCAATGCAACGACTGCGGCGGACTCATCCGTCCGGATGTCGTTTGGTTTGGCGAACGCCTGCCTGCAGACGCCATCCAGGCCGCACAAGACTGGGCTCGCAAAGCAGATGTGTTTCTGTGCGTGGGCACCAGCGCTGTGGTGTATCCGGCTGCCGACCTGCCGCTCATTGCTCTCGATCACGGCGCTTACGTGGTCGACGTAAACCCCGATACCAGTGCGGTGTCGAATCGGGCGCATGAACACCTACAGGCGCCTGCCGGAACGGCGCTGCCCGCCTTAATCGATGCCGTGGCCGACCGTCACCATCCCTCCAGTGCCGCATGACGTTTGCCTACCCGCTGGTTCTGTGGCTCCTTGCCAGCCTGCCGCTACTGACCGCCTGGTCGTGGTGGCGTGCTCGCAAGCAGGGCGGTCTGGGATTTCCGAACCTTTCCCAGATGCGCCTCCCTCGCTCCTGGCGCGTGTGGATGGCGCACAGCCTGCCGATCCTGCGCCTGCTTGCTATGGCGCTGCTCATCGTCGCCCTGGCGCGTCCGCAGCACCACGACACCGTTGAAATCGAAACCACCGAGGGCATCGACATCATGCTGGCGCTGGATGCCTCCACCTCAATGCGCGCCACCGACTTTCCGCCCAACCGGTTTGAGGCGGCGCGCGACGTGGCGCAAGAGTTTGTGCAGAGTCGCGATCACGACCGCATCGGGCTGGTTGTGTTCGCCGGTGAAGCGTTCACCCAGGCCCCGCTCACCACGGATGGCGATTTCCTGCACGATGTGATCGAGCAGCTCAGCATCGGTCAGTTTGAGCCGGGCACAGCCATTGGATCGGCGCTGGCCACGGCACTCAACCGGCTGGAGGAATCAGAAGCCCCCAGCCAGGTCGTTATTCTGCTTACCGATGGCCAGAACAACCGCGGCGAGATCGACCCGCTCACCGCCGCTGAAATGGCGCGCGTGCTTGGCGTACGCGTCTACACCATTGGCGTGGGGTCGTTTGGGGATTCGCCGTTCGAGCCGGAGTCAAACGGCGGCACCGACGAGGTCGATGAAGACGTGCTCACCACCATGGCCGAAGCCACCGGCGGACGCTATTTTCGTGCGTCCAACACGCGGGCGCTACGCACCATCTATGACGACATCGGTGAACTGGAACAGGCCGAAATCGAAACCTACCGACATACCGATGTAAGCGAACGCTACGCCCGCTTTGCCGTGCCGGGCCTGCTTCTCATCCTGCTGCACACGGCGCTTCGCACAACCGTTGCCCGCCGGGTGCCGTAGCGTATCTGCTCACCAGCCCAAACCGAACCTGCCTCCATGGAATGGCATAGTCCGCTCTACTTCTGGATGCTTCTGCTGCTGCCCGTTGTGGCTGGGCTCTTTGCGTGGGCATGGCGGCAACGGCAGAGGCTGTATGCCCACTTTCCTCTGCTGGAAGCGACCTCCGTACACAATGCCCAACGGCGCCGGCTAATCCAGGCGGTAGCGGTGAGTTGCACGATTGCCGCACTTATCGTCGGGTTGGCGCGTCCGCGGGTAGGGGGCGCCGAGCGCGAGGTGGAGCAGCGCGGGCTCGACCTCATCGTAGCGCTCGATCTCTCACATTCGATGCTCGCCGCCGATGTCGCCCCCACGCGTCTTGACCGTGCCCGCAACGAACTGCGGCGTCTGCTCGACCAGCTGGCCGGCGACCGCGTCGCCCTCGTCGTGTTTGCTGGAACCGGCATGGTGCACGCCCCCCTCACCACCGACTACCCCGCCGTGAGCACCCTGCTCGACATTGTGGATCCGCCGGATATGCCCCATCCGGGCACCAACCTCGATGGAGCCATGCAAGCCGCCGTGCACGCGCTCGACCCCGACCCGTCGCCCGATCCCGACGCGCTGCCCCGCGCCCAGGCCCTGCTGATCTTGTCCGATGGCGAATTCCACGACGCCGCCATCGGCGACGCGCGCAGCCAGGCCGAAGCCCACAACCTGACCATCTTCACCGTGGGCGTGGGCACCCGCGATGGCGCTCGCGTTCCGGCTTTCAACGACGACGGAGACCCGGACGGATGGCGCACCGACCCAGCCACGGGCGATCCGGTGCGCAGTCACCTCGACCCGACTTCGCTGGAGGCCCTCGTTACCGAACCTGGACAGTACTATGAACTGGGTGCCGTCGAAGGCTCTCTGGATCCGCTCTTGAACGACCTGCGCAACTTGGAGCGCTCTCCCATTGGCATAGAGCGATTCGAATCGTACACCGAGTGGTTCACCGTGCCGCTGGGATTGGCGCTCGCTTTGCTGCTGCTCGATCATCTGCTTCCTGTGCGTAGCCAGTCGGTGCTGTCTGCCTCCTCCTCACTAACAGATGCCTGAGGCCATGATGCGCTGGATGCTGCTTCCTTTGCTGTTTCTGGGCGGTCTGCTTAGCCACCACGGCGATACGAGCGGACGCGAGGGCAATGCCCTGTACGACCGCGGTCAGTTTGCCGAGGCCGAGGCCGCCTATCAAGAAGGGCTTACCCATGTGGATCCAACCGACAGCACCCGGTACGCGGCGCTGATGCATAACAAAGGGGCAGCTCAGTACCAGCAAGACAACTACGAAGCCGCTGCCGAAGCATTTGCCGAGGCGCAGGCCCACGCCGTGTCTGAAGATGAACAGATACGCATCCGCTACAATGCAGCCACCAATGCAGCCCGGGCTGGGCGGCTTGACGATGCGCTGGCCGGATATCGGGATGTGTTGCTGCGCGACCCAACCCACGGCGATGCCCGTCACAACTACGAAGTCATCGCGCGGCAGCAACCTGCGCCCCAAACCGGTCCGCCGCCCGATATCGAACCGTCGGCGTACGCTGAACGCGTGCATCGGCGCGCTCGTGCGCTGGCTGCTCAGCGCCAGTATCGCGAGGCCCTTACGATTATGCAAAACGGTCTGGAGGAAGACTCAACCGTCGCGGCCTATCAGGACTTCATAGGCCGTCTAGATACCATCGCCCGCATTGACGACGGCGACGACGCTACGCTTGTGCCGCAATAGGGGTGTGGCGCACGTCAATCTTGGGTGAGACCTGAGAACCCGAACGTATGAAGAACCTCACAACCTTGTCATTGCAAGCGGAGCGAAGCGCCCCGACCGTAGGGAGGAAGTGCTCGTTCGCTAGCGCTCACAGCGCCGCGTCGGTCGCAAGCTCCCTCCTCGCGATGACAATTTTGAACTATAGCATTCAAGTGTGCCCGCCCATCAGCACTATCCCACAGCAAAAATGCATCTACACGGACAGCAGCAGCCAACATAGCGCCAATTATTCGCATCCAACCTTCTTGATGCCTATGTTAGCGTGTCCGTTACATTCTGTGACTCACCCCCCATTGTTATGATACGATATGCACTCCTGTTATTTATTGGCGTTGGCCTGCTTGTAGGCTGTGGTAATGGCGAAGAGGTCGACCCGGAGGACGCCGATGCCGACCCCGATGCTGAAATGGAAGCCGGAGTCGAAGGCCCCCAAGACGAGTTCTGGGCCAACATCGAAGCCTTGTGCGGCCAGGCGTTTGCTGGTGAAGCCGTTGATTCTCCCGATGACGAAGGCGACTTCGACGGAGAAGAAATGATTATGCACGTACGCCAATGCTACGACACTGAAATCCTCATTCCGCTTCACGTTGGCGACGACCATTCACGCACGTGGATCCTTACCAAAGGCGATGACTTTATCCGCCTGAAGCATGACCATCGTGAAGAAGACGGTAGCGAGGAAGAGGTGTCGCAATACGGTGGCGAGACCGCAGACGAGGGTTCAGCCACCAGCCAGTCGTTTCCGGCCGATGAGTTTACCGCCGAACTCATTCCCGCAGCCGCCTCCAACGTCTGGACCATTGAAATAGACCCGGATGAGGCGTTCCGGTACATCCTGGTCCGCGAAGAAACGGGCGCCCGGTTTGAGTTTGCATTCGACCTGACCGAGACCGTAGACACGCCCCCTGCACCATGGGGCTACGAAGAAACGGAGCCTACACACGGTGAACCTGCCGAGGATGAGGCTGAAGAAGAGGAGTCTGAAGAGCAAGACTAACCCTTGCCGCAGCGACCTCCTTTCTACATGCCGAACGCCCCCTGCATCGCTTGCGCGGTACAGGGGGCGTTTGGATTTGGGGGATGTGCAGGATCGTATCGCGCTCATTTACGGCATGGAAGCGCGTGGCGCATCGCCTCCTATCGACATGAAATCATCAAGGCGCTCTGCGGTGAACGTTCCTTCCATCTGGACAGGCGTTTGGATTTCCTGTGGGTT
>CAZZCI010000062.1:1258-11245 GCA_964653015.1 uncultured Rhodothermales bacterium | reverse complement strand
ATCCATCAGCATTCGGTGACATTCACCGGGATCTGGGCAGCCAGGCCGCCCTCGGAGGTTTCCTTGTACTTGCTGCTCATATCGCGTGCGGTTTCCCACATCGACTGGATCGCGGTGTCGAGCGGAACCTTCGCCTGCGCGGGGTCGCTTTCGAGCGCAATGTTGCTGGCCGTAATTGCTTTGATGGCGCCCATCGAGTTGCGTTCGATGCACGGCACCTGCACAAGTCCGCCTACCGGATCGCAGGTGAGGCCCAGGTGGTGTTCCATCGCGATTTCGGCAGCCATCAGTGTTTGTTCGACCCCACCGCCAGAGCATTCAGTGAGTGCGGCACTGGCCATGGCCGAGGAGACGCCGATCTCGGCCTGGCAGCCGCCCATCGCTGCGGAGATGGTAGCGCCTTGCTTGAAGAGGCTGCCGATTTGGGCCGCTGTAAGCAAAAAGCGGGGGACATCGTCTCGGGTTCCTCCACTAAAACACAGATAGTACATGAGCACCGCCGGGATGACCCCCGCGGCGCCGTTGGTGGGAGCCGTAACCACGCGGCCAAACGAGGCGTTTTCTTCGTTCACGGCAATGGCAAACGCACTGACCCACTTCAAGATGGTTTGGAATCGGTCGTCGTTGGTGCGAATCGCCTCAATCCACGATGAAGCCCCGTCGTAGCTGGGCATATCCTCATGGGCATCGATCAGTGCGTCGTGCATGCGGGCCGCACGGCGCGATACGTCGAGTCCGCCGGGAAGTGTGCCGGTGGTGTGGCAGCCCCGGTACATGCAGCGCTTCATCACATCCCATATCTCCAACAAGCGGGCATCGATTTCAGCGTCGGAGCGCCAGACGCGTTCGTTGCGCCGCACCAGTTCCGAGACTGAGTATCCGTTATGTTCGCAATGTTCTTTTAGGTCATTGCCCGTGCCACAAGGGTAGGGCAGCGTCACATCGTAAGTCTGCTCATCCTCGTTTTCAGTGTCCGACTCATGCACTACGAAGCCACCACCTACCGAGTAGTAGGTATCATCGGTGGTGGTGCCATCGTCGAATGTGGTGTGGATGGTGAGCGCATTGGCGTGGTAGGGTCGCGTCTCATTACGCTTGAAGACGAGGTCGTCGTCAGGGTCGAATGCAACGGTGTGTGTGTCATTGAGCGCGATCTGCTTCAGGTCGCGAATCGTTTCGACGCGCGTTTCGACGGCCTTCACCGGAATGGTTTCAGGATCTTCGCCCCGCAGTCCGAGCAACAACGCTTTGTCGGTGCCGTGGCCCTTGCCCGTTTTCGCTAACGAGCCGTATAGTGTGATGGCGACGTGCGTCACCTCCGTTAGCCGATTCATGTCGGCCAAACGCTGCACATGCTGGCGGCAAGCTACCCAGGGCCCCATGGTGTGCGAACTGGATGGCCCAATGCCAATCTTGAAAATGTCGAACGCGCTAATGGGCTCAGGCGCACGCTTCGCAGGCGTGGCCGATGCCGGAGCGCCCGATGGGTCTGCAGTGCTTTTCATGATGCACAAAGGGGTGTCTCAACAGAACGTGAGGGAAAGCGCTCCGTGAATGTATCAGGAAGCGCTTCCAGGTGCGTTATGGATAGGAACGCGCTGCGGGGGGCGAGTTCCAAAGCGTACGTAACCTTAACGCATGCGGCGGGCTGTTTGTTGGCCTCTTGAGAACTCCTACTACGGCGTGTTCGGGATTGCTCTAATACCGGCGGCTATCAAAGGGGAGGCCCCAACGCAGCCCAATCGACGGATTCAGGTACCGATCGCGGTCGCGTTCGGCATCCAGCAGCACTTCCGCCCGCACGGCGCCTTCAAGAAGCAGTTGCGGGAGCAGTTCAACGCCAACATATCCTTCTGCGGTCCACTGCGTTTGACGTACGCCATGGAGCATAGGCACGTTGTTACTGCTTACGCGTGTTTGGTTGGAGCGGGTGGCATCGCTCCCAAAGTTTTCATCGGCGGTGTTTCGTCCACGTACGGTGTAGGCGGCATGCACAGCTGCGTGCCAGGCACTTGGCGGGTCGTACTCGGCAATAAGCGCCACATCAATGCTATTGGGGCCGGTGGGATACCCCAGTCCGTCATCCCAATGAGCGTAAGCGTTTGGCACATACGTGTGAGCATAGATGTACGGACGCAGTCGTGCAAATTCGCCACGCACCGACCAGCTTGAATAGCTGGGCGGCACCCAATGCGCCCCTACCATCCAGGCCCACTTGTTGCCCCACCACTGCTGTCCGATCTGGTTGACGTCCAGTTCGTCGAGGATAAACTGGCCGTACAGCCGCAGTCCGGGCGTAGCCACCCAGCCGGCATCGATGCCTACGATGGCGCGGTCGGGGCTGCCCAACTCGCGCTCCACGGCCCGCAGAAAGATCAGCGGATTCAGAAATGCAATGTCGTATCCAGTGCGCGTAACCGTGGAATCACGCTCGGGTGCCATCACGATGGTTTCAAACAGCCCAACTTCAAACCGGTCGGACAGGTTAATGGCCAGCCGGTGCGAAGCCCCGTAGCTTTTGGGGCGGCGATCGAGATCCACCTCTTCATCTGGAGCCGAAGGGCCCGCTGGGGCCGCGTAGCGTGTAAACAGGTTCGTGTACTGTACACGCCAGAACGAGGTGCGAATCTGAAGCTGGTTGTACGGCGCACTGAAGTTGGAGAGCATCACCGAGCCCGGTCCATGGCTCCATCGGTTCTGGTCGCGTCCGAAGCGCACCTCAAAGAAACGACTTCGAAAGCCTACCACGCCTCGAAAGTCGGCATAGTCGTAGGTCCGGTCGTCGCGCACCGAAATGGCACCGCGGCGAGGCACGGTGGTACGGCCTTCCGTCTGCATCTGAGCGCGTGGCGGACGGACGCGGTTGGCGGTAAGCTGTCCGTCGTAAAAGAAGTGACGCCACACACGCCCACGTACACGCAGTCCAGCGGTGCCGCGCCAGGTTTCCATTGTCCGGTCGCGATTGGGAAAGCCGGTTTGCTCCAGCCCTCCGATTGTGCTATACAGCAGCGGATTGACATTCAGCGTCCCCCAGTCGCCGACGGTGCTATACATGTCGAATCCATTTGCGTAGAGGCGTCTTGTTGAGCGGTCGGGGCCCTCGCGATACCGATCCAGGTGTCGCTGTTCATTTGGTGAGAGATCGGTACGCTGCTCGTGCAGGCTATCAAGATAGGCTCCCACCTCGTACCACGAGAGCGGTTGATGCGACAGTACGGCACGCGGCAGCCGGTCGAGCGTTTGCTGGCGCTCAAGAAATCGATGCGCCTGGTCGTTCACGCGCAGCACGCCGTCTTGCGCTATCGGCACCTGTGGAAGAGCGTATTGCGTTGTATCCGCTGGGGGATTGGTTGAGTCAGATGGCGGCGTGTGGGCCCAAACCAGTGTAGGCTCTGCTCCTAATCCAACAAGCAACACAAGACAGAACGAGCATGTCCACACCAAGAAGCGGTCGATACGCATGAGCAAGCAATTCGTGGGAAGCGACATCGTCTACTCAACAAACGAGTTTTGGGTCGGAGATACAAGCGGCGCCGTTAAGGTTGCATAATGTATACGTCGGAAGCAAAACCTTACGCTATCCGTATGGGGGGATCCGTGTATCGCTTTTTGCTCGTCCGACACTGCGCTTTGCCTATGCCAAACGGAACCCGAGGTTTATTCTGCAACCGTACGCTTAACTTGCGCGGTATTAGCGCAATTGGGTACGATATGGATTACACCCTGGTGCATTACCACATGCGTGAGTGGGAAGAGCGGGCCTACTCCTATTTAAAGCAGGGACTTAGCGAGCGCGGCTGGCCCGTTGATGATCTCACGTTTCAGCCTGAAATGGTGATCCGTGGTCTCATTCTAGACACCAAACGAGGCAACGTGGTCAAGGCCAACCGGTTTGGCTACATCAAGCGGGCGTTTCATGGGACCCGCCCCCTCGACCGCGATACAAAGAAAAACACCTATGAGCGGATTTTAGTCGATCTGAGCGACGACCGCTGGCAATTCTTGAACACGTTGTTCTCCATTTCAGCGGCATGTATGTACATGCAACTGGTGGATCTGATGGACGACGGCAAGCTATCGAGCTCGATGAGTTACCACACGCTGTACGAGGAAGTGCAGTCCACCCTCGATACCGCCCACATGGAAGGGCGTCTGAAGAAAGAGATTGTGGCTTCGCCCGAGCAGTTTGTTGATGTAGATGAGGAGATGCCGCTAGCGCTGCTTGATCAGAAAGCCGCCGGGCGCAAGCTACTGCTGATTACGAACTCGGAATGGGCGTATGCACAGCCGATGCTCGACTACGTGTTTAACCCGTATCTGCCAGGAGAGATGACGTGGAGCGATCTGTTCGACATCTCGATTGTCGGCGCGCGCAAACCAGACTTCTTTTCGGTGCGGATGCCCGCGTTCCGGGTCGTATCTGAAGATGGCATGCTGCGTGAGCACACCGGCGGCCCACTCGCTGAAGATGCGGTCTATGTGGGGGCCAACGCGTCGCTTGTAGAAGAGACGCTTGGTCTCTCAGGCGAGGAAATTCTGTACGTGGGCGACCACCTGTTTGTGGATGTGAACATCACCAAGAAGGTGCTGCGCTGGCGTACGGCCCTGGTGGTGCGGGAGCTAGAAGAGGAGATTCTCGCCTTTCAGATGTTTCATGAGAAGCAGCGCGAGCTCACCGAGCTCATGCAGAAAAAGAACAAAATGGAAGAGAGGTACTCGCGGATGCGACTCAACGTGCAGCGCCTCCGCAAAGGGTACGGTCCCACCAAAAACGGTTCGCCCAAGCACCTCGAGCGCGAGATGGCCGACTTGCGCGAAGAGTTGGTAGCCCTTGATGAAGAGATTGCTCCGTTGGCGCAGCAAGCCGGGCAGCTCGGAAACGAGAACTGGGGGCCGATCATGCGCACGGGTAAAGACAAGAGCCTTTTTGCTCGGCAGGTCGAACGGTATGCCGATGTGTACACCGGACGGGTGTCTAACTTCCTGCACCACACGCCGTTTGTGTATCTGCGATCGTACCGCGGCAACCTGCCCCACGATGCGGTTTCACTTCCCGATTCCGAGCTGGCCGCTCCCTGATCGGCAGCAGGCAGGCGACCGCTCACGACGCATCGTGAGACTCGTTCGCATCAGCAGCATCCACATCCGGGGGTAACGCCTCGGCCATGCGGATCCCTTCGTCCTCGTCTACGCGCAGCAGCAACAGGCCGCCGATGATAAAAAACAGCAGCACCGTTGTGATGCCTACACGCTGACTGGCAAACAGGCTGGTGATCCAGCCCAACAGGAGCGGTCCCAGGAACGCCGTGAGTTTACCGGAGAAAGCAAAGAAGCCAAAGAACTCGTTTTCTTTGGTGGGAGGCGTAAAGCGTCCCAAGAGCGAGCGGCTGGAGGCCTGGTTGGGCCCGACGAGCAGACCAAGCAGAACGCCTGCGGCCCAAAACCACGGTTCGCTTGGGGCCACCGCTGCCATGATAACGGCAATAGAAATGCCTACAATGCTAATCAGAATGGTGGGCTTAGCCCCAATCCAGTCGTCGATCCACCCGAACGCAAACGCGCCAATTCCAGCAGCCACGTTCAGTACAATGCCAAATATGATGATGCCTTCAGTATCAAATCCAAACGTACCCGCGGCATAAATCCCACCGAACGCAAAGATGGTCACGATCCCGTCGTTGTAAAAAAAGCGCGCCGCCAGCAGCCAGAACGCATGCTTGTACCGCTGAATGGATTGGAAGGTGGTCTTTAGCTGTTCATTGGTGGCCGCAATGAGCCCTTTTTCAGAAGGTTCAAATAGGCGATGTTTAGGCTCGGGTACCATGAAAAACAGCGGCAGAGCAAACACCGCGTACCAGCCCGCTACAAGCAGGTTGGTCGCACGGATATTGGCATGGGTATCGGGATCCAGTCCAAAAAGCGGGGGTTCGGGCCAGACGAAGACCACCAGTGCCAGGATCAGGCTGGCGAGTCCGCCCAAGTATCCCACGAACCACCCGATGCCAGACACCCGTCCCATCGTTTTGGTGCTGGATATTTCGGGTAGAAAGGCGTTGTAAAAGACGTAGGACAGTTCAAACGCCACGTTGGCAATAACGAACACCGTAAGGGCAAAGAGCACTTCGCCTTCATTCGGGAAGAAGAGCGCCACCGAAGCGACAATGCATACTACGGTAGCAATCCCCAGGAAGCGTTTACGATACCCGCCACGGTCGGCCATAGCGCCCAGGTAGGGTGATGCCCCGGCGACAATAATTGCGGCAATCGCCACGGCCCACGACCATTGGGTAGTGCCTGTTACTGAGTCGGTGGCGATCACCTCGGTAAAAAAGGTGGCGTAGACAAAGGTGACCACCAAGGTGGTAAATGCCTGGTTTGCAAAGTCGTAGAGCGACCAGGCACCAATCACGCGGCGGTTTAGCGGAGCATCGGCAGAGGTAGGCACAGGCACACGGTAAGTAACTCAAAACCATCGGCGCTGCAACATACGACGAAAGCTGCCGGAGAGGCAACTTGTGATGGGATGAAGCTACACTATCATAACGCAAGCCTGCGTGTGAACCGGCTTACGTGTCACACCTGAATGGTATGGTATGGAGACCGTGCCAAACTCCGTGTCTCAACCCCCTCCAAAAAACCTGTCATGGTGAGCGCAGCCGAACCATCTCCCCGACGCTCAGCAGGCTCTGATCGAGCGGCCCTGCTCATTTCGGGGGAGATCTTTCGACTCCGCGTCTCCTAGGCGGAGCCGCTACGCTCAAGATGACATCATTTAAAGGAGTGCGGTGCAACCCGAAGATTGATCTGTGACACAGCACTACAGCCCCTTCACCGCTTCCGTCGTTTCATTAACGGCTTCCTTAGCATCGGCGAAGAGCATGCGAGTGTTCTCTTGATAGAAGAGTTCGTTTGGCACCCCTGAGTAGCCCGGGCTCAGGCTGCGTTTGATGACGACGACCGTCTCGGCTTCGTCCACATTTAGAATTGGCATACCAGCGATGGGGCTGCCCGAGGCGCGGCGCGCTGCCGGATTAACCACATCGTTGGCTCCAATCACCAGCGCCACATCCGTTGATGAAAACAAACTGTTGATCTGGTCCATCTCGTAGAGTTGCTCGTACGGCACATCGGCTTCTGCCAGCAGCACATTCATGTGGCCCGGCATACGCCCAGCCACTGGGTGAATGGCATAGCTGACCTCCACGCCCTTGTTCTGCAGCCGATCGGCCAGTTCGCGTACGGCGTGCTGGGCCTGCGCCACAGCGAGTCCGTAGCCCGGCACAATGATGATGCGCTCGGCATAGGAGGCAAGAATGGCAAGATCCTGCGGACTCGTTTCTTTCACGCTCTTGCCTTCGGGGATGTCAAGGGCCTCGCTTGTAGACGAGTCGCCTCCGAATCCGCCAAGCATAACATTGAGGAGCGAGCGGTTCATCGCATCGCACATCTGCATGGTAAGCATGAATCCGGCAGCGCCCACCAACGTGCCACTCACAATAAGCGCCGTGTTATCAAGCACGAACCCGGTGGCAGCGGCTGCGAGTCCGGAGTACGAGTTAAGCAGCGCCACCACCACAGGCATATCGGCACCTCCAATGGGGAAGACGAGGAAGAGGCCCATCAGTGCCGCTGCTACAGCGATTCCGATACCTGCATACAGCGTGATATCGGGGTCGGTGGCAAGCTCGGGCGCCCCAATGAGCAGCCCGGCAATCCCCGCGATGCCACCAAGCAGGAGCAATCCGGTTACGAACTGTACGCCCGGAAAGGTGATGGGATTACCCGACAGAATGCCTTGCAGCTTCCCAAACGCAACCAGGCTACCCGTAAAGGTAATCATGCCAATGAGCAGGCTAAGCCCAATGACTAGCGCCAGGGTAGGCGAGTACGCGCTTGCATCCACCAGACGGCTGCCCTGCAGGTACTGGGCGAGTTCGGCGCCCGCCACGAAGGCAGACGCCGCGCCTCCGAATCCGTTAAACACCGCTACCAGTTCGGGCATTGAGGTCATGGGCGTGCGAAACGCAAGGAGCATCCCGATAGCGCCCCCGATCACGACGCCGGCCAACAAGAGCGGCCACGACAATATTTCGTGTACGAAGAGTGTAGCCACCACCGCGGTGAACATGCCCAGAGCAGCCAGGGCGTTTCCGCTGCGGGCCGTGGGCGGCGTTTGCATGCGCTTCAGTCCGAGCACAAACAGCACAGCCGAAAGCAAATACGCAAGTTCAAGAATAGGCATGTTCAGGCAGGAGCGTTATGAGGACGCGGAGGCATCGGCAGAGGAGGGGGGCGTTTTTTTGCGGCCAAACATGCGTAGCATACGATCGGTGACGAGAAAACCACCCACGACGTTAATCGTAGCCACGACCAGAGCACCGAAGCCGAGAGCGGTAGCCCACCACGCATCGCTCATTCCAGCAGCAATGATAGCTCCCACGATGGTAATTCCGCTGATGGCATTCGCGCCAGACATTAGCGGTGTGTGCAGGGTCTGCGGTACTTTAGTCAGCACCTCGGTACCAAGAAGGGCCGCCAGCACAAAGATGATCAGGTTTTCAATCATAGCGGATGTGGAGGGTTAGGCGTCTTTCGAATCGGAAAGCAGGCTGCGCACGCGTTCATTACGGATCGTTCCTTCGTGTACCGCGCACATCGCGTCGATAATGTCGTCGTCGAAGTCGAGCGTAAGGGTGCCCTCTTCGTCGAGCAGGTAGTCGAGCAGGGCGCGCACGGTGTTCGCAAACAGCTCGCTGGCATGCACAGGCATGGAGGCAGGCAGGTTGGTTGGCCCCATGATGTGCACGTTATGTTTGGTGACCGTGCTGCCGGGCTCGGTGAGCGCGCAGTTGCCGCCATTGGGAGCGGCGAGGTCCACGATGACGGACCCGGGCGCCATATCCTCAACCGCTGCTTCGTTAATGACTAGCGGAGCGGGGCGCCCGGGGATGAGCGCCGTTGTAATCACCACATCCGAGGCAGCGATGTGCGGACGCAGCAGTTCGGGCTGCCGCTCTTGCTTGGCCTGTTCGAGTTCCCTTGCGTAGCCGTCGTCGCCCTCCGAGAGCGAGGTATCCAGTTCCAGCTCCACAAACGAAGCGCCGAGGCTTTCGATTTCCTCACGCGTGGCATCGCGGATGTCGTAGCCCCGCACCTTCGCGCCAAGTCGCTTGGCGGTAGCGATAGCCTGCAGCCCGGCGACCCCAGCCCCCACCACCAGCACGCGGGCCGGACGGATGGTGCCGGCGGCGGTGCTCATGAGCGGAAAAAACTTGGGGAGGCGTAGTGCAGCCTCCAGGGTTGCGCGGTAGCCAGCCAATGAACTCATCGCCGAGAGCACATCCATCGACTGAGCGCGCGAGATGCGTGGTACCAACTCCATCGGCAGCGCCGTAGCGCCCTGCTCCGCCAAATCGCCGAGCGCCTCAGGGTCATCAAGCGGCGAAAGCAGTCCGAGCACGGTTTGCGATTCGGTGAAGGCGGCGCGGCGCTTGGGGGGAGGCGCAGCCAGCGTCAAGACCAGATCAGCTGCATACGCTTCATCGTCATCAACGATGGTTGCACCCGCCGATTCGTAGGCTGAGTCGGTATGATGGGCTGCAGATCCTGCCCCGGATGCTATGTGAATGGCTAAACCATGCGTATTTATCAAGTGCTGCACCACCGTAGGAGTCAGCGCAGCACGGGTTTCATCATCCGCAAAGGCACGGGGCAAACCGAGCGTGTAGGCCATGGGGACAGCAGAAGAACAATACAAATAGGATAGCTAACCTACAGACGGGTTGCGCTCTGTATCGTTTAACGTGCGCCTACATCGTTACAGGACGGCGAAGCAAGCCAAGCGCCATCCATTGCGTTCGATGCAATGCCAGCAACATCCGACGCATAGAAGCAAATGGGTTAACCGTCTAACAGAAAAGCCCCTGCGACGAAAGGTTTGCGTTAAACCAGACGACGCAGAGGCTTTAGATAGGATTAAGTATCCCT
>CAZZCI010000062.1:0-1158 GCA_964653015.1 uncultured Rhodothermales bacterium | reverse complement strand
TAGATAGGATTAAGTATCCCTTCGTTAAACTATGGAATCTCTATTCCTTGACTGGTGACCTCATACTCAGTAAACGAAACGCGTGCGTGCTGCGTGTCGTCGGGATGGTCTCTGGAATCCTCAGTACCCAACCAGATGTTGTAATCCCCTGATTCCGGCGTGTCGAACGTGATAAAAGACCCGGCAGTAACAGGATTGTCCTGGCACACCCATTCACCACCTGGGGTGTAGACAAGAAGCGTTGCATCAGAGATCTGAGACTGTGCAACAATGCTTAACGGAGAATCACCAGCCTCATATTCCAAATTAACATCCGGGGCGTCCATGCGGATGTATCCTTCGCAACCTTCGATAGGCACAGCGGTAGCGGATCCGCCGATTTCGATGTCAACAGTTTCCGGATCGGGCATAAAGCCATGCTCCAATGAGACCGTATCAAATGCAGGAGATGCTGTCCGGTTAGGTTCGCTGGTGTGCTCGGCTCCTCCCGATGTGTCCGTCTTGCCTTCAGTGTCCGCCTTATCTGAAGCATCGAACCCATCGCGTACCATTGAGCCGTCTCCTCTAAGGACATACCCGCCGTCAGTTGGGGGTTTTTCAGTGATGCTAAGCGTTGCTGGTGGATGGTTTTCCTCAACGGGCGTGCGTGTGCCGATCCAAATGTTATAGGTACCCGAATCAGGCTCCAGGTAGGTAATCCAAGAATTTCCTGTTCCTCCACTATCTGTTTCGCAGTTCCATTGCTGCTCGGGTGTGAAAATGAGAAGCGTCACATCGCTATCAGACTCTGCGGCAAAAGTCAGTGGATAGTCCCCCGCTTCATAGGTCAAGTTCACATCGGGAGCATCTTCCCAGACGTATCCTTCGCATAGTTTGGAGTACTCTAACGTTCCGCCCGCCTGGACCTCTACGGTGTAAGGGTCAGGAGTAAAGTTACTTTGCAGCTCTACGGTGCCTTCCAGTGGGTCAGCCTCCCAGTTTGGGTTGCCTGTTTGTGCTGTCGCGTCATCAGCGGTCCCTATTATAAATAAGGTGAATATAAATGCGACTGCTACGGGCATACACAGGCGGCATACGCGTGGTGGTAAATTTGTCATAAATGTACGGTGGGTATTAAAAAGGCAATACTTTAAGGTAAGCAAATAAACAATAGGAGTC
>CAZZCI010000061.1:0-11266 GCA_964653015.1 uncultured Rhodothermales bacterium | reverse complement strand
AATCGTTCCAATGTTGATGTGCGGCTTCTTCCGCTCAAATGCCTCCTTCGCCATAGCAAATAGGGGAGTTTATCGTTGGTAAGATGGTGTATATGGGGGTTATGCCGCAGCGTCTACGGCGTCTTGGTCGGTGATCTCTTTCGCAATTGCGTTGGGGACCGCCTCGTACGTTTCAAATTGCATGGTGTAAATTGCACGTCCCTGCGTAATCGAACGCAGATCGGTGGAGTAGCCAAACATCTCGGAAAGCGGTACAAGGGCGTTGATGACTTGTGCATCATTGCGCTGCCCCATCTTTCCAATTTGGCCACGCCGACTATTCAGATCGCCAATCACATCGCCCATGTACTCATCGGGAGTAATAACCTCCACCTTCATGATGGGCTCCATAAGCACAGGATTGGCGCGACGGGCGGCTTCTCGGAAGCCCATACGCCCAGCAATCTCAAACGAGTTCTGGTCGGAGTCCACATCGTGGTACTCTCCATCATAGAGGCGTACTTTCACGCCCTCGATGGGATACCCGGCGATGGGTCCTTGATCCATCGAACTCTTGATTCCTTTCTCAACGGATGGGATGAACTCGCGCGGAATGGCTCCGCCCACGATCTCATCTACAAACTCAAATCCGGTACCGTCTTCGTTGGGGCCAACCTCCATGTAGACTTCAGCAAACTGGCCACGTCCACCGGTCTGCTTCTTGAGCACATAATGCTCGTCTACGGTATTGGTAATGGCTTCGCGGTAGGCCACCTGAGGGCGCCCCACATTTGCTTCAACCTTAAACTCGCGCTTGAGTCGGTCCACAATAATTTCGAGGTGGAGCTCGCCCATCCCGGCAATCAGTGTCTGACCGGTTTCTTCATCGGTCGACACGTTGAAAGTGGGGTCTTCTTCAGCCAGCTTCACAAGACCGCTGGTCAGCTTGTCGCGGTCGGCCTTGGTCTTTGGCTCAATGGCAATACGGATGACAGGCTCGGGAAAGTCCATCGACTCCAGCACGACAGGATCGTCGGGGTCGCAAATGGTGTCTCCTGTCTTGAGGTTTTTGGGGCCGACTGCAGCGGCAATGTCACCTGCCCGCACCATGTCGATGTCCTCCCGGTCGTTGGAGTGCATAAACATGAGACGGCCAATACGCTCGGTCTCATCGGCGGTGGCGTTGTACACTTTGGTGCCGGTTTCGAGCGTACCACTGTATACACGGATGAACGTGATTTTACCGACGTACGGGTCGGTGGCAATCTTGAATGCGACTGCACTAAACGGATCGTCTTCTTTCGGCGCGCGGATCAACTTCTGCTCTTTGTCACGCGGGTGAAACCCTTCAACGGGCGGCACATCGTCTGGGCTGGGCAGATACTTGGGCACCGCATCCAAAAGGCGCTGTACGCCTTTGTTTTTAAGAGCGGTTCCGCACAAGACCGGAGTAATGTCGCGCTCCAGCGTCGCTTTACGAATAACCGAGCGGATTTCCTCGGCCTCAATGGGCTCGCCATCGAGATACTTCATCAACAGCGCGTCGTCGTATTCAGCGACGGCTTCGAGCATGCGGATGCGCCACTTCTCGGCATCGGCCTTCAGGTCATCCGGGATATCAATAATATCCCAGTCCATGCCTTGCGAGCTCTCGTCATAGATCACCGCCTTATTTTCGATCAGGTCAATGACACCTTTAAATGTTTCGCCTGCCCCAATGGGATACTGAAGGGGAATGGGGTTCGCACTCAAGCGATCCTCCATCATACCGACCACGTTTTCGAAGTCGGCCCCGGTACGGTCCATCTTGTTGACGAACGCAATACGCGGCACGCCATACTTGTCCATTTGGCGCCACACCGTTTCCGACTGCGGCTCAACGCCGCCAACGGCGCAGAAGAGAGCAATGGCCCCATCAAGCACGCGAAGCGAGCGCTCCACCTCAACGGTAAAGTCGACGTGACCAGGCGTATCAATAATGTTGATACGGTGGTCGTCCCAATAGCAAGTCGTTGCAGCACTCGTAATCGTGATGCCCCGCTCTTTCTCCTGGTCCATCCAGTCCATCTGGGAGGCCCCTTCGTGGGTTTCTCCCATCCGGTGAATCCGACCAGTATAGAACAGAATACGCTCAGTCAGCGTGGTTTTGCCGGCATCAATGTGCGCAGCAATCCCGATGTTACGAGTTTTGTTGAGCGGAAAGCTCTGGTTTTTCGTGGTAGCCATAACAGGTTCCTTGTTGCATACTCAAAAAGCCGGCATATGCACAAGCGAGTGCAGATGCCTGGGCCCGCCAAACTCCATACGGAGTGCAGGCTCCGGGGCACGCCCAAAGGGCGCTTAGAAGCGGAAGTGAGCGAACGCCTTGTTCGACTCGGCCATCCGGTGGGTATCGTCTTTTTTCTTTACGGCGCCCCCTTCGCCCCGAGCTGCGTTGATCAGCTCGCTGGCCAGGCGGTTTACCATGCTCTTTTCCTTTCGAGCACGGGCGTACTGGATAATCCATCGGAAGGCGAGGGTTACACGCCGGTCGGGACGAACCTCAATCGGCACTTGGTAGGTGGCCCCACCTACGCGGCGACTTCGCACCTCCACCAAGGGAGCCACGTTGTTTACCGCCTTCTTGAACACCTCAATACCTTCTTCGCCGGTACGCTCTTCAATGACGTCAAACGTATCGTAAACGATGCGCTGCGCTAGGCTTTTTTTACCATCACGCATGATCGAGTTCACAAAGCGCGACACCAGATCGTCACGATAAATCGGATCTGGAAGCGTTGTACGTTTCTTTGCGGCCTTATCGCGAGCCATATCACCTTTGCATTGTTGAACAAATAAGCACATTCTTGCCTCTTGTGGAGCCAAGAACGCTTTCGCTACCGTTAACTACGCGGCTTCTTCGTACCGTATTTCGACCGGCCTTGACGGCGGTCTTCCACGCCTGCGGCATCAAGGGCTCCACGCACAATGTGGTACTTAACACCCGGAAGGTCTTTTACACGACCTCCACGCACCAGCACAATGGAGTGCTCTTGCAAGTTGTGGCCCTCTCCCGGAATATAGGCAGTTACCTCGTTGCCATTGGTTAAGCGCACACGCGCTACCTTACGAAGCGCCGAGTTCGGCTTCTTCGGCGTCGTGGTGTACACACGGGTGCACACGCCACGGCGCTGCGGGGAGTTTTCAAGGGCAGGAGCCGTCTTTTTCTTCGGCTTTGAGGAACGCCCTTTTCGAATCAGTTGCTGTATTGTAGGCACGGTACCATCGCGATTAGTCGATCACATCAGCGCACGCCGCCGAAAGGGCGGACGACCTGCGTTCACAGGCTTAGGATATAATGCAGAAGACCGTGGGTGTTCAATATGAACGGTAAAGAGCCGTTGAAAACAACTCAAACTGGCCTCACCGTCTCTCTATCTACAACCAGTACCCACCTATCGATATATACCGATATACCGGACAACAATTTCAGTGCGTCCACAAAAAAAGGCGAGACAGGCTCGCCCTTGGCGGGTTTAGCGCAATCAATCGCATATCAGCGATTGGCGCGTGTCATCTGCACATCATGTCGTAACCTACCACAAAGAGCGGGGTTTCGTGTGTTTGTGGAGTCCATATGCATTCTCCTAAAGACGGAGACGCATCTCTTGTTAAGAGCCCCTTTTCGACTTACTCTTCGGCAGATGTCGACTGCCCATCGCCCCCTCTATTGCCTTCGGTAGACGACTGCGACGCCGCTGGAGCGTGGGGCGCCATCTCTGGATCGGTTGATGGCCCCACCACATAGTCGCCATGTGGACGCTCTCCCAGAAGGTCGAGCAGGTCGCTGGGGCCGAGCACCTCTCGTTCGAGCAGCGCTTCGGCCATGGTATGCAGCAGGGCTTTTTTCTCCAGTAAGACCCGGCGCGCCTGGTCGTATGCTTCTTGGATAAGCCCGCGCACCTCGTCGTCAATAAGCTCGGCGGTAGCCTCAGCATACGGACGCTGCAACATGGGCGTATCGCCATCACGACCAGACAGGTTGAAACTCACCTGCCCAACGCGCGAACTCATGCCGTAGTCTACAACCATAGCGTATGCCATATTGGTGATGCGCTCCAAGTCGTTTTGGGCGCCGGTTGTAACCTCATCAAATATGATCTCTTCGGCGACGCGGCCTCCTATTGCCATCGTCATTCGATCAATAAGAGCCTGGCGTGAGTACAGGTAGCGCTCTTCGGGTAGATGCTGCGCATATCCCAGTGCCGACAGTCCGCGGGGTACGATAGACACTTTTACGACCGGATCGGTATGCTTCAAGAACCAGCCTACAATGGCATGTCCGGCTTCATGAAAGGCAATGACTTTTCGTTCATCGGGCGCAATGATCTTGTTTTTCTTTTCGAGCCCAGCCACGACCCGGTCGATTGCCTGCTCAAAGTCGTCCATTTCAACGTGCTCTTTGTCCTTCCGTGCAGCCAGCAGCGCCGCCTCGTTGCATACATTTGCAATTTCCGCTCCGGCAAACCCCGGCGTTTGGCTCGCTAGCACCGTCACATCCACATCGGTTCCAAGCAAAAGTTTTTGGACGTGAACCTCGAAGATCTCCTCGCGTGCTCGCCGATCGGGCTTATCGACAACAATTTGCCGGTCGAAACGGCCTGGACGCAGAAGCGCGGAGTCGAGCACATCAGGGCGGTTCGTGGCCGCCATGATGATGACCCCTTGATCGGAGTCGAAGCCATCCATCTCCACCAGGAGTTGGTTAAGCGTGTTTTCGCGCTCATCGTTGCCACTTGGCGAGCGGTTGCCGCCCCGGGTGCGCCCCACTGCATCCATCTCATCGATGAAGATAATGCATGGTGCTTTTTCCTTTGCGCTTTTGAACAGGTCGCGCACTCGCGAGGCGCCCACCCCTACAAACATCTCGACAAAGTCAGATCCGGAGATGGAGAAGAAGGGAACGCCGGCCTCCCCAGCCACCGCTTTGGCCATCAACGTTTTGCCTGTGCCTGGTGGCCCTACAAGCAGCACGCCTTTGGGGAGCGTACCGCCCAATCGAGTAAAGCGCTCTGGATCTCGTAGAAAGTGTACAATTTCGGCTACCTCCTCTTTCGCTTCATCTAGCCCGGCTACATCATCGAAGGTGACGGAGTGCTGTTCTGATGCATCGAACAGCTTGGCTTTGCTTTTCCCGATGCTCAGCATTTGTGAGCCGGGATTCATGCGGCGGAACAGGAAGATCCAAAACGCGATGAGCACTAAAAACAGCAGGATCCAGAAGAAGGCGCTGCCAAACCAGCTTTCTTCGGTGCGTGCTGTGAACTCTATCTCGTCGGCTCCTGCTTCTCGGGCCTCTCGGTTATGGGCACGCAGAAAGTCGGTGAGGTCGTGATCGGCAGGCTTGGTGCTGATAAAACGGCGGGCTTCTGCCTCCGCACTGCTAATGTCGCCAAGATCGTCTTCCTCACTTATGCTAAGCCGCACGGCCCGGTCTTCTACGGCCTGCCTGGTATAGACGCCTTCAATTTGGCGATCGTTAACGACGTCTATCCGCTCGATGTAGCCTTCTTCAACGTAGTCAAGAAGCGTGCTGTAGCTAATTTCGACCGGGTCTTGGCCGGTCCAATAGAGCAGCAGATGAATACCCAATGCCAGGAAGACCGCTCCATATACCCAGTACAGGATTGAGGATTGCGACTTTCCGGAGGTGTTGTTAGCCCCGTTGTTTGAGGGCGAGTCATCGGGAGAGCGCTTGGCCATGAGCAGAGAAGCATCAACGCAAAAGACCCTGCCAGGAGCAGGCGTGTTGGCAACGTGCCCGTACCCAACCTATGCAAGTGGGTTCCGGTCTATTTGGCTTTATGAGATGTGTATTTTCAACTGAAGTGGGTGCGTAAACGTATTTTGGAGCATGTCATTGCGAAGAGCGAGCATCAGACCCTCTCATCGGCCGCCTGGCTCTGGTAGGGGCGTTGGTAACGCGTCTTGTTCGCCCTCCTCGCGCCCTTCCTCATCAGGAGGCTCTTCTGCGGCTGCAGGATCTTCATCATCGCGCAGGGTATCGAGCACGCGCTGTGCCCGGCGTGCATGGGGCGCTTCGGGAAACGCGGTACTGATGTGTTGCATGAGGGTGTACAGGGCCGGATGCTGTTCTTCTGGATCGGCCTCTTCATCCTCTAAGTCGTTTTCCGAGTCTTCTGCTGTATCAGACGCATTAGCTTCTTCCTGTTCGTCCTCGGCATCTTCCTCCGGCTCTGCAAACTCCGGCTGGCCAACTTGTTGCGGAGCCCCTGTTCGCTGGGGCGTTTCTTGCGTCTCTTCCGGTTCATCTGCAGGCTCGATTTCAAGCTCTGCAAGCAGCCCATCAAGATACGCATGAGCCTGCGTACTGTCTTGTTGATAGAACGACAGATAGAACTGCCCCATCGCCCAGAACGTGCGAGGTGCTATAGCCTCATCGCTGCCATGGGAACGAGCAATGCGCGCCAGCTGGTCGAGCGCTTCCTCCCATTCTGCCTGTTGGCCCAACTCCCGAGCTACCGCAAACTGTTGATGCACGTCTTCTTCCGACACACCTGCCTGTTCAACCGATTGCCCCAATCGATTGCGTGCTTGCAACGCAAACACCGATGTGCTGTCCTCTTCAATCAGGGCGTGATATATGTCGGCTGCCGCCTCGACATCGCCATGGGCATCGAGTGCCTCGGCCATTGCGTAGCGCGTGCGGTCGCGCACGGGATGTTCGGGCGCTTCTTCTAGAATGCGTTCATACCACACGATGGCCGAGTCGGGGCGGCTTAGATTCAGAAAGAGGGCGTTACCAAGCTCGTACCACGCCCAGGTGCGCTCGTCGCGCATGGCCTCCTGCTCGACCGCTGTGCGCGGAATTGCTTCAAGATCAAGACCTACGTCCTCGGCCTCTTGCGCTACGGTCTCCTGCACCTCGTCTGCAGCGCCTCCGCCCTCCCCGTTGGCCCTCTCTTCCATTTGCTCGTCAAGGTCGTCGGCTATCACCTCAGGCTCCTCTTCATCGTCATCACCTGCATCGAACGCCCGCGACGCGATGCGCCAGTTTCGCACGCGGGGGCGGTCGCCCCATTGCCGCCGGAACGAGCGCTGCCCTTCCTGCACACGCTGCGGATTGCGATGAAACAGAAAGCCGCCGTCCCCCTCAGCCGCATCAACGGCTAACTCGGATTGCTGGCCTCGGTCTCTCGAGTCCGCACGTCCCTGAAACTGCTGGCGATCTGTTTGTTGCTGTTGTTGGTCGGCTTCCTCTTCGGCTTCTGCGAGCGTTTGGGCGATCTCTTCGATACGGCTCTCGAGCTCCTCTGGAGACAACGCACCGAGCGTAAGCAACGAATCGTAGTGTGCAATTGCCGCACTGGGCTCTGCTACAGCCCCATACTGCTGAGCGAGTTGGTTTAGATCGGGCAGTGCGGTGTGCGGACGTGCTCGCTCTCGTTCATCAAGATCAATCGATACAGAGGTGGCCGCCGAATCGAAATGGGCGGCGGCGGCTTCGTAGTCGTTCCAGGTATCTCGATACAGCGTGCCCAGTTGATAATGCGCACGTCCCTGCAGATTCCCAGAGATCGGCTCTGCGCCATGCATAAGCGAATTGTATGCAGATCGGGCTTGTGCAGGACGCCCTTGCTGGGCATGCACCTGGGCCTCTAGCAGGCGTAGCCGATCGCGGTGTTCAAGGTGACGGTCATCACGAGCAAGCAGATTGGCGCGGCGCACAAGATCGGAATCCTCGGAGCCATAAGCCAGGGTGCGAATCTCTCCAATGCGACCTGCCAACTGTACGCTATACTCGCGCGCATCGGCGGCACGAGCATACGCGGTTGCGGCCTCGTCATAATCGCCTTGCGTTTCATAGACTTGGGCTCGCAACAACTCGGCCCGGTACCGTTCGGTACGAGGCACCTCGCCCTGCAGCCCTGTGTAAAGCGCCGCTAGCGCCTGATCCCAGGCCCCCGTGTGCAGATCGAGCTCGGCACGAACGAGCCACATTTTGCTGCGCCATGGCTCTTCCAGGGCGTCGTCCTCAAGGTGGGTACGTACATACTCGGATGCAGCTTCCGTATCCCCCTGGCTGACAAGCGTTCGAGCCTTCCAGAAATGAGCTTCTCCGGCTCGGTCGTCGCTCAGGGCAAGCACCTCCTCAAACTTCTCTGCGGCGCCGGAATGGTTGCCCAGATAAAAGTAGGACTGCCCAATCATCATGAGGGCGTTATCAACCCACTTTGACTGCGGATGCTCGCGCAAGATGTCGGCAGACCGGCTGATAGCCGACTCAAATGCTTCTTCGTTGACACGCTCATCGGGCGTTGAAAAAACAGCTACGAAGCGGTCTTCATCGAGCGCGTACGCCCGTTCCTCGACCGACTCCAACCCATCCTCGAAGTCTTGCTCGGCATTGTAGAACGTGTTGTAGTAGGCACGAAAATTATCCACCCGGCTTCCAATGAGCGAATCGGGGCTACAACCCGACAGGCTGCCCACGAAGACGAGCAGCACACACCCGATACACCAGCGAGGAAGGGCCATGACGGTACGAAGTCAAGCAGCAAACCGATGTACCGGGGCGTAAGCCAAACGCTCGTACTAACGAATACGACTTACATGCACCATGTTGGTGCGTCCCTTGGCGGGCAGCGGCATGCCGGCGGTGATGACAATGAGATCGCCGGGCTGCACCAGTTTCTGTTCACGTAGCATGCTGTGTACGCGTGCAATACCCCGGTCGGTATCTTGCTGAAAGGGAATGTGAAAACTCTTTGTTCCCCACAGAACGCCCAACTGCCCCACTACATGCTCTTGATCGGTAAATGCATAAATGGGCATGCTAGGGCGATGGCGGGCAATCGACCGAGCCGTAGCGCCCGAGTTGGTTAAACACGCAATGGCTTTTGCACCCACCTGTTCAGCGAGGCGACACGCTGTAAAGCTGACTGACTCGGTGACCGACTCGGTATGTTCAAGCTGAGCGGGCGCCTGCATGAGCGACTGACGCTGTTCGTTCCAGTGCGACTCGGCCTCGCGAATGATACTGTCCATTGCCTTAACGACACGCACCGGATGGGCTCCCACGGCGGTTTCTCCGGAGAGCATGACGGCATCGCTTCCATCGAGCACCGCATTGGCTACGTCGCTCGCCTCTGCACGCGTCGGTCGTGGATTCTCAATCATGCTTTCTAGCATCTGCGTTGCTGTAATGACAGGAGATGCCGTGCCAAGCGCCCTCTGGATCAACCGTTTCTGTGTACCAGGCACCTTTTGCATCGGCATTTCGATACCCAGGTCACCCCGCGCCACCATGATGCCGTCGGTCTCCTTCAAGATACTATCGATCTCACGGACGGCTTCGGGTTTTTCGATCTTGGAAATAACAGCTGTATCCTTTCCTGCTTTGTTGATGCGACTGGTAAGTGCCTCGACGTCGCTTCGGGTGCGCACAAACGAAAGGGCGATAAGATCAACGCCCACCTCAAGTCCAAACTCAAGGTCTTTGATGTCTTTTTTCGTAAGCGAAGGGGTAGAGGTACGAATGTTTGGCAGGTTCACGCCCTTGCGCGACCGCAATGGCCCGCCCTCAATTACACGCGTTACGACATCGCCATTGTCTTCAATGGCGGTAATTTCTAACTCAAGCAGGCCATCGTCGAGAAGAATGCGTCCGCCAATGTCTGCGTCTTCGGCGAGCGTCTCATAGTCAATGCTGACGCGCTTGGCCGTTCCCTGCTCAATGTGTTGATTGGTGAGCGTGATGACGTCTCCGGCTTCGATAAACACGCATCCATCTTTGACTTGTCCGACTCGTATTTTGGGCCCCTGTAGGTCTTGCAAAATCGGAACCGAGCGCCCCTGCGCCTGTGCAGCCTCGCGTACCATCTGAATGCGAGCGGCGTGCTCCTCGTGCGAGCCGTGCGAGAAGTTCATCCGCGCCACATCCATCCCTGCAGCAATAAGACGTTCGATGGTTTCAGCATCGTTGCTGGCAGGGCCTAGCGTGACAACAATTTTGGTACGGCGATCCATGGTAGACAAAGCTTAAACGAAGGAATGACGAGAACAGTGGCTCTGCAGAAGCAGCACCAGAGCACACAGGCAAACGGAAAACTTACTGCCAGGAGAGCATATAAACGCAGCCTTTTAATTGACCAAAAGAGGGCACGTTGCATTGGAGTCCACAAATGTTTTTTGGAAGCGCTTTTTTACATAATGACTTCCCGTATCCATACACAAGCTCTGCCGTTCTTCTTTCATCATAGGGTGCCGGGCGCAAAGCATGCCTCTTGATGGCCTCTGCTAAAAACATCAGACACAAAACGGCCTCTGCTTAGGGAGCAGAGGCATCAGGCGAAGAGCGTGCTGTGTTGGTTTTAGACTGCGCGTCCATGGCTGACGACACCATAACTAGCTCGCCTATATTCTCGAAGGTAAGCAAGCCAACCAGTTGGGTGCCGTGCACAACGGGTACGGTTGAGCAATTCGACTTCTGCATGCGCTGAAATGCTTCGCCCAAGTTTGCATCTGGCGGCACCGTAAGACACTCGGTGTTGGCAACTTCCATCACTGGGTGATCTCCTGTGTGCGTACGCAGTGCCTCAATCAACTGCTGACGCCCTAACATGCCCACCACTTGTCCATCTTTCACGATGGGGAAGTCGTGGTCGGTGCCGGCGAGCAACTCATTCACAGCATCGTTGAGCGTTGCTTCGGGGCGAAGCATTCCGAAGCGGGTCATCATTGCTTTGTGAACGGGTGTGTTGCGTGCAACGGCGCGCACCATAGCATGCTGCGCCTCCTGCTCGGCCCCGATGTAAACAAAGAGCGCGATAAATATGAGAATGAAGTCAAACGATATAATTCCAATCAATCCAAACAACACCGCCATGCCCTTTCCTACGCGCGCCGCGATGCGTGTGGCTTCCGCGTAATCTTTACGTAACGCCAGCATCGCCCGCAGCACGCGCCCCCCATCCATTGGAAAAGCGGGCAGCATGTTAAAGAGCGCTAACCCAATATTCAGCCACATCAGCGTGGTGAGCAGATGAGCGTCGAGCGTGAACGCCGCCTGAATTGATAGACTGCTTCCAAATGCGATTCCCACAGCAGCTAACAGCACAGCAATTGCGATATTGACAGCCGGTCCGGCAATAGCGATCCAAAACTCTTTCATTGGATCCTCGGGCAACTCTTCCAAGCGTGCCAGTCCGCCAATCGGATACAGCGTAATGCTGCGCGTTGGAATGGAAAAGACTTTAGCTGTAAGGGCATGTCCTAACTCATGCAG
>CAZZCI010000060.1:7031-11354 GCA_964653015.1 uncultured Rhodothermales bacterium | reverse complement strand
GAAAGGTCACATTGGGAAGTCCCCGGTCTGGACCTTGCTGGGCGTGGGCCGGGGCCGTCGTGAAGAGAATCAAGGCAAGTGCACAAAAGAAAAAGAGGCTGCGTGCTTCATGGTTTATTTGGGGGACGTTTGGTAAAAACAACACGGTAGAGCATACAATCCCAGCGATTCTCTTTTTGTGAATATGTCGTCATGCAGGGAGGTTTAGGCGCGATACAGTGTCTGGACTGCTTATCGTGTGAGTAGGCGCTTAATGGCAAATGTCGTGCTTTAGCCGAGACCGGCTGGAGAAGCAGAGAAAATAAAAAGCCTGCCCCGGCCAGTAGGGCCAGGGCAGGCTTGAGTCATTCGAAAGGAAACGGGGAGTTAGATTCCCTTTGTCTCGGTCGTTTCGTTTCCGTTGGTATCGGTAACGGTAATGCGCACCTCATCGGCACTTCCGCGTGTTCGAAGTTCGTCTTCTCCGCTAGCGGTAGATCCGCCCACCGAAGACGTAGTGGCGTCAACCACGGAGCCTCCATCGAGCAGTTCGGTGGTTACAGAGTCGAGGTCGCCGTCTGCATCCGACACCGTCCACTGTACAGTGGCGCGCGACCAAGGACCGGTGGTGCGGCTGCTTACGTCAAAGGTGTCGATCGACGGGGTAGAGGTTTCGCCATCGTCGGATCCGTCATCGTCGCCGTCATCGGACCCATCATCTGATCCATCATCACCATCATCTGATCCATCATCACCGTCGTCGGATCCATCGTCATCGCCGTCGTCCGATCCGTCGTCGCCGTCGTCATCATCTGTACCATCATCTCCATCAAAGAGTGTGTACAGCAGATCGTTGTTTTCGGTATTCGAGTCTTGGACGATGCCTTTGGTAGACGCGTCTGCAATCGCGGCATACACGGCTTCAGGACTATCGTTCGTGTTGTTTTCCAGATGCAGGGCTGCAGCACCAGCGACATGAGGGGCCGCCATGGAGGTGCCACTGATGGTGCGCGTGTCGGTGCTGCTCCCAATCCATGGGGCGGTAATATCTACGCCAGGAGCAAATATCTCAACGCAATCGCCAAAGTTGGCAAACGATGCTTTGGTATCGGTGTCATCGGTGGCGCTGACAGTAATAGCCTCTTCGACGCGAGCAGGTGAAGACTCACACGCATCTTGGGCACGTCCGAGAAAGTCACCATTTCCAGCAGCAAGTGTATACGTAATACCGGCATCAACAGATGCGCGGACTGCGTCGTCAATGGCATCGCTTTCTCCACCACCCAGGCTCATATTGGCCACAGAGGGGCCACTGGCATTGGCAGTAACCCAATCTACACCGGCAACTACGCTGCTCACCGAGCCGCCGCCGTCGCAGTCAAGCACGCGTACACCAATCAGGTCGGTTTCTTTGGCTACGCCCCATTCGGCGCCGCCAACGGTGCCGGCTACGTGTGTGCCGTGCCCGTTGCAATCTTCTCCATCTTGGCCATCGTCAAAGGCGTCAAAACCATTCTTAGCGCGGCCTTCAAAATCAACGTGATCGGTGCGGATCCCCGTATCGATCACATAGGAGTCTACCCCCTCTCCGGTGTTCGTGTATGTGTAGGTCCCGTCGAGAGGCAACTCGCGCTGGTCAACGCGATCAAGCCCCCATGTGGCTCCTTCTTGCGTGGTGCCAATCGCAAACATTTTCTGATCAGGTTCCACGTATGCCACATTCGGGTTGCGTTCGAGCGCTTCTGCAGCTTGAGCACTGGCTTTGATCGAAAAGCCCTTCAGAGCATGCTCATAGGTGTGTCCGATGTCTCCACCTTGTGCATTAGCCAGTTGGTTGGCCAAGCCCGGAACGTTTTCTACAGTGCGGTTGAACACCACAATGTATTGGTCAGGAATGGCTTCACCATACGAAGCGTCCTGACTTCCAGAAAGTGTTCCTTCTGTCGGGGAAGACGAGGTGGGATCGTCTTCTGACAGAGGTGTTTGGTCGCATCCTACCAGTACCAGAAGTACCGAAAGGACTACAAGCGGTAAATAACGATTCATGTTGCTAAGATACCTTGAGAAAAAAAATAGACCCATGTGGTGGCGCCTCAATGCCTCGAAGCTGCAACCTGTAACACAAATACAGCACCACATCACGCTTTACGATATCCCCACGATATTATAGCAAAACCCTAACATCAAGAAATTGAGGACGAACAATGAGGGTTCAGTGTATATAGGGCGTTATTCATATTTGGTTCACCCTTACGTGACTGAATGTTCATTTTCAGCTGTAACAATAAAGTCAGTGTAAAGAGGTATATTCCGCTGGCGTTACAAAATCTCCTAAAAAGCTGTCGCTTTAGGGTAAAAAAGATATACCAGTTGGGTTTGTTCGAGAAAGTGTGGAAACGATGCGGTATATCCTTCGTCGCGACGCACTTATACCAGATGCGGGACTTCGATGTACACGTTTGGTAGAGGCCGCCCGGGATATCCGCACCCCAGGAGTACTCGGTCGCGGTGCTCCCAGCGCTTCGCTCCTGATCCCGGGCTATGGACGGAAGAACGGAACGAGGTGAGCAACCCCATAGCCGGGGACCGTTTGCGTCTCCGGCAACATTGAGGCACGGATCATCTCCACCGCTTGCAAACACCTGTATGATGATCCCACGCAGATGGTATTAGAACCTGGAGGGAAGGCGAGAGCAAGCGCCTCGACCGTAGAGAGGAAGTACTCCTGGGAGGCCAAAAGTAAGAAATCAAAACAGATCCTGATAAAAACGCCGATGGAGCACAATGAAAGGGTTGTTGCAAATCAGGCATCTTGTGCCGCCCGCCGGTGTGCGGTTTTCCACATCGGCCAGGTTGATTCACTGGGCAAACGATACTGGTTCATCCAGGTCAAGTCAATGTAGTGCTTTAGTCGGAGTGCCGCTGCGTTGGCCATCCATACGGATCCAGCAACCCAAATGCCTTCGGGGCGACCCGTTGAGAGAATGAGCGGCGTCATGGGGTATGGCCGAAATGACTTGAGCCGCGCTTCGTCCACGGCCTGTGCTGCGGGACGCCCGGACTGCAGGTGCGTAATCATACGGTCGATGTTTTCGGCCAGCAACGGACCTTGTTTGACGGCGTGTACGCCCACACGTCGCAGGTCTTCGTAGCCCTCTACCGCAGCACAATCGCCTGCCGCAAAGAGACGAGGCGCATTGGGCACTTGCAGCGAACGGTTCACGCGGAGAAATCCGGCTTCGGTGCATGGGAGGTCGGTGGTTTCGAAAAGAGAGGGGCCCACCGATCCTGTTGCCCACACGAGATGGGTGCAAGGCAAGCGCGTATTATCGTTGAGAAGCACGTGTGTGGGCGTGCGGTGCGCTACACGGCGTCCAGTGTAGAGCGTAACGCCCGCCTGCAGCAGTGCATTGGTTGCATACTGGCTAAGTCCTTCGGGAAATGAGGGCATAACTCGGGAAGCCTGCTCAACCATTGCAACGCGGCAGCGCCTGGGCGCTACCTGATTGATGCGAGACTGAATATTGAGCGCCAGTTCCGTCCCAGCAGCTCCGCCTCCTGCAATGACCAGCGAAGTTTTACTTGGCTGATCGGGGAGATTACCAAGCCACTCTCCAAGCCGCTCTATTTGGTGCATTGGCTTCGTGCGTAGCGTGTGCTGTGCCTCTCCCAGGGGTTGGCCCGGATTCCGAGCACCAATGTCGATCGCTGCCAGCTCGTACGAGAGCGTGGTGCCGTAGGCAGTGGTTACAGTACGTGCCAGCGGATCAAGCCGTACAGCACGTCCTTGATGCCACGTGATGCCCATGTGGTGACACCACTGCTTTAGATCGATGCGCACCTCGTTGCGGTCGTACACGCCGCCGAGATACTCTGGCACCATGCCCGAGTAATACAAGTACGGATGATCTGACAGAAGCGTGACGGATACGCCGCGTTCGCGCCAGGATTCAACGCGTTCAAGCAAGGCAATACTGGCATGGCCCCCTCCAATCAAAAGTAGTTCCACAGAACCAAGTAACTGTTTGTACAACAAGAAATGTGAACACGGGGCTTGAACGGGTCAGGTTGGCTGGTCTTGTTGCCATGTCACAGGTCAATCTTCGGGCAACGTATGTGCACCCTAACGTGTCGAGAACAACTCACACCTTGTGATTGCGAGCAGAGCGAAGCGCCCCGACTGCAGGAAGGAAGTACTCGTTCGCTGCCGCTCACAGCGCCGCGTCAGTCGCTGCGCTCCCTCCTCGCGATGACAAGTTTGGACCCTAACAATCACGTGTGACACAGTACTATTGCGGGGCCCGTTCGTGTTCTGTACCGACGTAATGTATTTAGCAACCAGAT
>CAZZCI010000060.1:0-6931 GCA_964653015.1 uncultured Rhodothermales bacterium | reverse complement strand
CTATTGCGGGGCCCGTTCGTGTTCTGTACCGACGTAATGTATTTAGCAACCAGATGGACTCCTCCAGAAGCAGTCGGTATTAGGCACTACGCATCGTCAGAGGGGTTGTTTATTCAAAAGCCTCTTTTGGACATCTAAGCTGAGGAGGCTTCAGGCGGCATATGTGTTGCTACGGTTGAGAGGTATAAGAAACCATCAATGCATCGCGCGAAGGAGGGGGAGCCGCTTGTTTAGTAATCGGAACCGTAAAGTAGAACGAGGCGCCTTCGTTTTCTGCGCCATCAACCCAGATGGAGCCGCCGTGGCGCGTTACCATTTCCTGACATAACTGTAGGCCGAGCCCCGTTCCCCACTCGCCGTCGGTGCCTTCTGCCGAGGCAGACGAAGCGAAGAGCGAGGTTTGGGCCTCGGGGGAAAGCCCGACGCCCGTGTCTCGTACCGCAACGAGGGCCCAATCGTCGTTCACATGGTGTGCATCGATCGTGATTGTGCCATCTTTGCGCGTGAACTTGATTGCGTTAGAAATCAGGTTGCGTAGAATGATGGTTAGCATGCGTCCGTTCACGTACATGTGCAGCGTTGGCGGAACCCGGTTGATGAGTTCAATCTCCTTGTGCTGAGCACTTCCACCGTGCAGTGCAAAACACTCGGTAACGAGTCCATCAAGTGAGACCCACGACCGATCCAGTGGGTCGGAAAGGTCGTTTGCATCAAGGTGGCGCCACATCAGCAAGTTGTCGACCATGTCGAGTGCTTGCTGGGACGATTGGTTCATGAGGCGCAGCATGCGTGATTCGCGGTCGGGGCGTTCGCCTCGGGAGAGCAGCACTTCGGTGAGTCCTCGAATCCCTACAAGCGGGTTCTTAAGATCGTGCGACAGAACAGCCATCATGCGGTTCGAGGCCGAAAGGGCCTCTCGAAGCTGTTGCTCAGATTCTTGCAACTCATTATTGAGCAGCCCAATCTGTGAGGCCGTGGTGGCAAGCAGATCTGTACTTTTTTCCAAGAGATGTGCTGAAGATGCAGAGGGACGCTTTAGATCTGAATGAAGCGATGCATCTGAAGGAGAATGAGCGGCCAGGTGCGTTTGCAGTTTAGTGGCTGCATCGGCGAGCACAGTGAGTGCGCGGTTGCGTTCAGAAATGAGCATCCCTACGAGCAATCCGGTGCCTCCCAGGGCGAGTATGAATAGATGCAATGCGTTAAAACTTCCGGGGGGCCCGTTCAGGTGCACAGAGGCGCTGGCGCTTCCGGCAATAACCCAGAGCACAAGCGATGTAACGGGTAGCCCATGGCGCAGTGCAATCCACACGACGGGGAGAAAGCAGAGGTAATACTGGGTTAGCACCCATTCGGCGGTGAAGAATGCGAGGTATGTAACCACAGCGACGGCTCCCCACTCGACAATATACAGCAGGCGATCAGTTGTAGAAGTGGGCACCCACTGAATCCAGGGCGCATCGTAGCGGGTGTATGTAGATTGACGCGACCAGCCGACGAGGGCGGCGATGGGGGTAAGGATGATCACATTGGTAGCATCCCCCAAAAACCAGTCAAGCGCCCAGGTGCGGGCCGGCATGAGCAGGTGGTCGGTTGCCGTGAAGAGGCCTACGCTTACTGCACTGGAGGCCACAGGAAGCAGTACCGCCGCCAATATAAAAATGTGGGCCGTGTGCAGCGAAGCTAGTGGGGGAACCAGGGCACGTCGTATGAGCTGAGCTCCTGCAATATAGAGCGCAGTTTGCATGCCAACCCACAGAAGGGCAACTAGAGGAGCCAGATCGGGCCCAGCCCAGAGCAGATGAATGCTAATCATGCTTGCAATGGCTGGTGCGGCGTAGCGAACCGGCAACAGAAGCGCAAGGGCTAGGTGGAGCCCTGCAGCTGCAGACCAGACCGGAGGGCGCGCGTCGAGTCCAAAGAGGCCTCCCGACAACTCGGCGCCCACCGACAGCCCCACGTAAGCCACAAGGCACCCGGCAATGTAAGAGGATGAATGCCGCATTGCGGTGTTGAGTATATGAGCTTAGGGTAGACCTCTGCATACGAAAGGCCTGTAGGTGAGCCCTTCATGTACGGGATGGGCGCGCACATTAGAGTGAAAACCGCCTCAACAAACAGTATGAGGCGGCACAGAGACCGTGTAAAAACTCTTGGTGCAATTACTTGCAAAAAACGAACCAGGAAACAGAATGCTGGAGCAGGTCTCCCTGTTTATGCGGCCAAACTCGCTGAACGGCACTGCAAGATTAAAAACGGAGACAGATGCTATAACGCAATAACCCCTTCAATAGATGATGCCTCTTTATAGGTCTCAATAACAGCCTGACTGGAGGCAACTTTCATGTGGGCCGTTACACTTTTATACGTTCCTTTACTCGACGAGCGAATACGTACAGGATGCCCTCCAAAAACGTCTTTGACGGCATCTACGTTGGAAGCGGGTACGATAAACTTGAACGTGTATCGCGTGGGCCAGTCGTTTTGGTCATCCAGCAGCTCACGAAACCGATCCCAAGACTCCGCATCCTGGTTCGAATCCAAGTTGTTAAACGACAAGTCGTTGTTCGGTTGAGAAGCCATATCGGGACTGCAAAAATGATATTCCAGCGTATGATAACATTGCGACTACGCAAACAGCACACGTAGCAGGTATACAAACACCAAACCAAACGGAATCAGTTTCCGGTCAATAGACGATGGTGTAGTCGTCTGCTCGCTCCGCGGGTGGTAGATCTTCTGTTTCTACATCGGCTAGAGTGCGGCCTCATAAAAAAGCATGCCCGGCTGTAACAAAGTTCTATACGCATTCGTCTTGCAGATTGAGAGCATTTGCTTTTTTGACCCCCACAATATGCTCTTTAACTGTTCCGGCATTGGCCGAGATGGTCTAATGTCGTCTTCATGCATTGTCGTCGCTATTAAGACGGCTCGGCACAGTTGTTTGAAAAACCTATTCTTGTTCATCGATACCGACTATTCGATTCTCATGCCTACATCTTGTTCACCCTCTTGGTCGCGTGTGGTTGGCATGGCGGCGCTAGGGCTCGTCCTGGCTTGGGCGGTCTGCGCGGTGCCTGCCACACATGCCCAGGATCTACTTTCTGAGTTTGAAGACCGCGTCACGACCTTCACGCTCGATAACGGGTTGACTTTCGTCGTCGTTGAGCGCCCCGAGGCACCGGTTGTGTCCTTTCACACGTATGCCGATGTGGGATCGGTGGATGAACCCGCCGGACAAACAGGGATGGCCCACATGCTTGAACACATGCTGTTCAAAGGCACCACCCGCATTGGCACCACCGATATCGATCAGGAGGTAGCTGTTCTCAACGAGCTTGAAGACATCTACGCCCAGATTCAGCGGGAAGAAGCACGCCACACCCCCAACGAGGAACGCCTGTCTGAGTTACGGGCGTCGTTTGACGAGGTAGAAGAGCGGGCCGACTCCTTCATGGATCCGGGCGCCTACGATGGCCTGCTTGAACGTGAGGGCGTGTCGGGGCTCAATGCCTACACCAGCGCTGACGCGACGGGCTATCTGTATAGCTTGCCTGCAAATCGACTGGAGCTCTTCTTTGCGACTGAGTCCGAGCGTTTTCTGTATCCAGTGATGCGCGAGTTTTACACCGAGCGTGATGTGGTGCTCGAAGAGCGCCTGCAGCGCACCGAGTCGAATCCTGTGGGGCGCCTTCTGGAGGAGTTCGTGACCACCGCGTACAAAGCACACCCGTACAGCAACCCTGTTATTGGCCATCGGGCTGATATCGAGGCGTACACCGCGACCGAATCGCACGAGTTTTTTGAGCGGTTCTATCCAGCCAGCAACCTGACCATTGGTATGGCTGGCGACGTGGACCCCGACGAGGCCCGCGCACTGGCCGAGAAGTACTTCGAACGCCTTCCGGGGGGCGATCCGCCGATGCCGGTGCACACCACCGAACCCGAGCAGCAGGGCGAGCGGCGCGTGACGATTGAAGACCAGTCGCAGCCCATCATGATCGTGGGCTACCATCGCGGCAGCATGTTCGATGACGATCACGCTGTATACCGCGTCCTGCAAGACGTGCTGACTCGTGGGCGCACCAGCCGCCTATACCAATCCCTGGTTGATACCGGCGATGCATTACAGGTGCAAGCCATTCCCAGCTATCCCGGCAGCAAATATCCGAGCTTGTTTGCTCTGTTAGGGGTGCCGAGTCAAGACACCGACCCGGACGATCTGGAGCAGGCCATCTATGACGAGATCAATCGGCTTATCGACGACGGCATCACCGAAAAGGAACTGGAACGTGCCAAGACGCGCGCTCGCGCCGACCTGGTGCAACAGCTTGACTCCAACATGGGGCTGGCGCAGCAATTTGCTCAAATGCAAGCGCTGACGGGCGACTGGCGCTCGGTCTTCCGCGACATCGAAGCCATCGAAGCCGTCACAGCCGACGACGTGCAACGCGTTGCCGCCGAGACCTTCGTGAAGAGCAACCGCACCGTGGCTACCATTGTGTCTCCGTCTGACGATGAGGACGCGGAAGAGGTTGAGGCCGATGATGTCGAGGCCGACGTTACTGACTCCGACTATGCCAGCCCCAATGGCACCGAGTAACCTACCTGCCTCCTCTATACTTTTAGATTCGACTGCGTATCTACCATGACTTTACGACGCTCTGCCTTTGGATTGCTCACCCTGCTGCTCGTATGGGCAGGGGGGCTAACCCATTCGGCCACTGCTCAATACACACCGGGCGAAGTGCCGGTGTCCGAATACGATGTAACCGAAATTACTTATCCGGAGCTGGATGAGATTGAGGTGCCCAACCCCGAGCGTATTACGCTCGATAACGGCATGACGATCTTTCTGCTCGAAGATCCAGGCCTCCCGCTTGTGCGTGCTCGTGCTCGCATCAACGCGGGAAGCGTGCATGATCCCGCCGACAAAGTAGGACTCGCGTCCATCACCGGGCAAGTTATGCGTTCGGGGGGAACCGCTTCGTATCCCACCGAGGAACTGAACGACTTGCTGGAAAGCATTGGGGCAACCGTGGAAACCAACATCGGCTCCACCACAGGCACTGCTTCGATGACAACGCTCACCGACAATGTTGCCGAAGTGCTGCCGGTGTTTGCCGAGGTGCTTCAGCAGCCTGCTTTCGACCAGGAACAAGTGGATCTGGCCAAAACCCAACAGCGCTCGGCCATCTCACGACGCAACGACAACCCCCAGCAGGTTGCGCAGCGCGAGTTTGATAAGGTGCTCTACGGATCCGACAGCCCGTACGCACGCACCACGGAATACTATACTGTCGATGCCATTGAGCGCGATGATCTGGTGGCGTTCCACGAACAGTATGTGCACCCCGAAACCGTGATGCTGAGCGTGTGGGGAGACTTCGATGCCGATGACATGCGCGCCCAACTGGAAGCTGCGTTTGCCGACTGGAGCCCCTCGGAAACTGCCACCGTGCCCGAGTCGCCCGAGCGTACCGTTGATGCCGGCCCCAGCGTCAACTTCGTTCCAAAAGACGATGTGAACCAGAGCACCATCTTCATTGGGCATGGCGGCGACATTGCACGCGACCACCCCGACTATCCGGCGGTGCTGGCCATGAATGAAGTGCTTAGTGGCGGCTTCTCGGGGCGCCTCTTCCAGAACGTACGACGCGATCAAGGACTGGCATACTCGGTGTTTGGGTCGTACGGAGCCGACTACGATCGTCCAGGGCGGTTCTACGCTGGCGTCTTTACTCGCAGTGAACGCACCGTAGACGGGGCCAAGGCCGTGCTTCACGAAATTGAACGGATGCGCGAGGAGCCCCCCGCCCAAGAAGAGCTTGACCAAGCGCGTGATGGCTACCTCAACTCGTTCGTGTTCAACTTCGACTCGCAAGCCCAAATCCTGTCGCGGCTGATGACCTATGAGCACTACGGTTACGAGGCCGACTACCTGCAAGGGCTTGTAGACGCCATGGCCGATGTGACGCCCGAGGATATCCATCGTGTCGCTCAAGAGTACCTGCGTCCAGACGAAGCACACATCCTCGTGCTCGGACGACAGTCTGACTTTGATCGCGATGTGGCCACGCTTGCTGCCGACGGCACGGTCAACGAGATTGACATCAGCATCCCCACGAGCCCCCCTGCCGATGAGGTAGCGGTTACCGACGAAGAGCGCGCCGAAGCCCGGGCGCTGTTGGCTGATGTGCAAGCAGCACTGGGCGGGGAACGGCTGGAAACCATGCAGATCTTGCAAGTAACCAGCACCATCGACGGCGAAATGCAAGGGCAAGAGGTAACGTCTGAAAATCAGATTACGCTTGCTGCCGATGGCCGTATGCACATGGAGCAAGAGCTGCCTAACGGTATGATGCTCACTATCGTGGATGATGGCGAAACCATGTGGCTGGATGTGCCGATGCAAGGTACGCAAGAGGCACCGTCCCAACTCCGTGAGCAGTTCAATGGAGAGCGCTGGCGTGAACTTACCTACGTGCTTGCTCGCCTCGATCATGACGATCTGGAGATGCAGGCTACAGGCACAGAAATGGTAGATGGCGTCGAACTGAACACGGTGCGCATCACGCCCCCCAATGGCCAAGCCTACACCCTGTACATCGATCCCGAATCTGGGCTGCCCCAGCGCATGGACTACACGGCCATGACGCAGGAAGGCCCCGAGAGCCGCACGGATCTGTACGAGGATTACCAGGACGTCGAGGGCATTACGATGGCGTTTACGACCGTCACCCTCACCGATGGTGAAGAAACCCAACGGACGACCGTGAACGAGGCCGAAATCAATCCTGACATTGATGAGGACCTCTTCTCGGTGGATGCCGACGAATAGCACGCTGATCGGTGCAAACGCTAACAACTACACCCCGCCTGCTCTATACAAATGAGCGGGTGGGGTGCGTTGTATGAACCCGTTCTACAA
>CAZZCI010000059.1:0-11359 GCA_964653015.1 uncultured Rhodothermales bacterium | reverse complement strand
GCCAGACACTGTGATGAGCAGATCCCGGAACGCGCTGGCTGAGCTCTCATCAAGGCGGAAGTCGGGATCAACGAGGTTATCGAAGAACGGCATGTCCATGTTGGTGGTTGGTCTCCAAAAGGCATAAAGTTGCCCTTCATGTTCGTAGACAATCCGTTCGCGCTCAAGTTGTCTACCGCTATCTTCTATAAGAGAAGAAAACGGAGTGTAGGCGAGTTGGTACAGACTGTGCTGCAAGACTTCGCTGGTTTCAGCCGATGCTACCTGCGTGAACTCAGTCTGGATGTCATCCAGAAAAAGCATTTCAAGCTCTTCGAGCTCGTTCTCTTGGGCAACAGCTACCTGAACACTCAGGCTAACCATGAGAAAAAAAGCGAGTGAGGATAAAAAGGGCGTGTACCAATGCATGATTAAGTGGGGGTACGGGTGAGACAAATCGAAAAAGATACCGCCCCAATCTTATTGGGACGGCATGAGGTAAGGAGGACGCTCTGTAGTTTCTTGCAAGAAGGTTATTCCGGCCGCTGCTCAAGCAGTGGCCCGCCGCAGTGTTCGGAGTCACTCTCGCCACGCATGCAGGCCATCGCGGGCATGAAGACAGCCTCCCTGAAGTTGCCAACTACGTCAGTATTCGCACCTACAGGAAAGAAAAGCTCCTGGCCAATCATCGATTCTTGCTGTACTATAGCGTTTTCTGTGTACGCAAACGAGAGTAGGCAGCTACCATCGTCTGTAGGTCCTTGCACGGTGAACAATGCTTGCACACTTTCAATGCCAACCTGACCGGCTTCGCACGAGGCAACGCGATCGGCAAAGCAACCGATGGTAAGGCACATGTCAGGGCTTAAGTCATGCGCGGTGTATGCACCGGGGGCCTCCCAGTCGTGCAACTGATTGAAGTCAACGTCTTCCATCATTGCTTGCACAGTATCTACATCAGCCCCGTCACGCGCTAACAGAAAAACCGTGAACTGGTCAATGAGGGCAAACCCGCCACTTGCTCCGTCCGCATGCATATAGCTTACGGTATGGCCTTGCATAGACCAGTGCTCGGCGTGCCAGTCATCGGCCTGGGCTGGTCTGGAGATCTGCGGCTCGGAGAGAAAAGCTGCTTGATTGACATCCTTGCCAAAATAGAGGGTCACGCTGAAGTCGGCACCGGTTCTTTCATCCGTATATTCGCCGACGGCGACAAGCCCTTCGCCCTCTGGAGCAGGCTTAATCTCTTGCAATGTTGCATTGCCCAATGTTTCAGGAAAAAGCGGCTCAAGGTCTTCGCTTGTCATATCATGGTTTTGAGCTGCTGCTGTTGTAATAAATAAGCTGAGAGCAAAGAAAAAAGTAAGCACCAAAAAAGTAGGGCTGTGCCAATGCATAGATGTACCAGAACGGTTGGTGGAGTAATAGAGAAACACCGCCCCAAGGGAAATGGGACGGTGTGGTGGGGCAAGAAATGGGGTGGAGAGCACTACTGCATCATGTCGAGCAGTGGCCCGCCGCAGTGTTCGGTGTCTCCATCGCCCTCCATGCAGGCTTGCATTGCGCCCATGATCTCCTCTTGAAAGTTGCCGGCAATATCGGCATCTCTGTCAACTGCAAAGAAGACCTTCTGATCGATCAGCTCCTCATTCGGATTGGCAGTAAACATGAAAGACAGTAGGCACATTCCGTCATCGGCTGGCTCTTCGACTGAGTAAAAGCCACCCAGGTTACGCCCAAGCTGCCCACCGGCTTGTGCTGGCTCGCAGCTAGCAACACGTTCTGCGAAGCAGTTCATGGTCAGGCAAAAGTCAGGACTTACGCTATGTTTGGCATATTCGCCAGGGGATTCCCAATCAGTTAGTTGACTGAAGTCGTAGTCTTCAATCATTTCTCGGAGGGCTTCGGCATCATCCATGTTCTGTGCCATTGCAGCAAACAGAAATTGGTCAATTATAGCAAAAACTATACTGTTGCCTTCTATCTGCAAGTAGTCAAGAGTGTGCCCCTGAATAGACCACTCTTCGGAGTGAAACTCGTCCGGGTCAGCTTCAGTGGCTCCCATCATCGCCATAGCGCCCAGTTCGGTAGCTGCTTCATCAATAATCTCTCCGAGCCCGAGTGCCGCCTGCAGTTGAATGCCAGCTTCTTCGTCAACATATGTAGCATTGACGCGGGGTTCAGATTCGGTGTCTGTGTTTTGCAGTGCTGCGTTGCCAAGCATTTCAGGAAACAGGGGCTCAAGGTCTTCACCCGTTACCGCGTCGTCCTGGGCCACGGCGACCTGGACGCTTAAGCTGGAAATAAGAAGAATAACGAATGTCGAAAAAAGATAGTTTTGCCAATGCATAGTCATGACAAACATGTGTATAGGTCAAGAAAGAAAGCAACGTCGTCTAGAGCACTTGTCAAAATGACCTATCAGGCAAACGGGGGGACGCAGCCTATTTTGACCCCCTATCTTCAGTGAATCGACAGGGCTGCACGTAAGAAGGCACGTTGCAGTTGCGCATAGTATTTACGACAGAGTATAGGATGCGAGATGATTAAAGTCAAGATGTGGGAAAAGAAGGAGGTTTTTCATGAGGAGGGCGCGAATGGTCTGCGAGACGTGCAAGGGTGTAGCACGAACGGAATGAGTTAATGCGATTCAGTCCATTGCCTCGTCATGTGCCTCGTCATGTGCCTGGTCTTCTGGGGGCTCGTCAGGAAGATCAAGCGTGGTGGTGTCAGGAAGCGTTTGTAGGTTGCGAATCTGCATTGTGGTTTCTCCGATGTGCAGGTCGAACACAACGGGGGTGCCCGGGGCAAACGTATCGGCCACTCCGGGACGTGACACAGGAAGCGTCATGGTCATGGCGCCCATCACATCAGGGATCGGTTCGTGGTATACAATGACGGAGCGTCCGCCTCCGACAACCCCTTGAAATTCGGCACGTACGTCTTCGTGGACATCGGCGTTTTCAGGGGGAGGCAGCGGTTCGTCTGAGGCATTCCCACAGCCGATGAGCCAGATGCCTGTTAGTCCGACTAGTACGAATAGAGAGAGAAGTCGTATCATGGTTGAGACGGAGGTGGGTCAACAAGAGGAACAAACCGGCACATCTCAGGCGAAAAAACGGCTTCGCGCAGTTCGGGGCTCATAAACGTGCCAAGAGAAAGCCCCCGCAGAATGAGCAAGAGCCCAACGAGAGCGATTCCATAGGGAGCCAGCTTCCAGAGCCACTGTTGCCACGGCCCCGACAGGCGGCGTCCCATCCAGTGTACAGCAAAGAGGGCTGGAAAAGTGGCCAGTCCGAATGCAGCCATGAAACTCATGCTATCAATCATGGACCCAGCTGCCAGGGCGGTGGCAATGGCGGCGTAAGAGAGGCCGCACGGCAGCAATCCATTCAGGATGCCGAGTGCAAACAGGTTGCCTGAGTTCGGTGCACGCATAAGCGACTGGAGCGGGCCTCGAAGCGTATTGAGAAGCTTGGCAGGTGTGCGTTCTAGCTTCTGGAGCCAGCGACGGAGAGGACGCACGAGCACTGCTCCCACCATCAGTGCACCTAAGGTCAGAGAGAGCACCCCCTGATACCCTTGCAAGGCAACGGCCCATCCCAGTGCGCCAATGAGGCCGCCCATCATAACATAAGAGAGTGTGCGTCCGGTGTGATAGACGCCGCGCCCAATCCAGTATGAGAGCGGTGCTTTAGGACCCGGAACGGCAAGTACAAGAGGGCCACACATACCAATGCAGTGGGTGCTTCCCAGCAAACCAAACACAAAGCCGGTGAGGATCCATTCTATCATACAAATGGGCCGTTGCTCGGCAGCTAACGATATGGCGTGCTACTCGGGTGGGGTGTCGCGTACGGGTACATCGAGGGTGATGGAGTTGTGGGTGTCAAAGTAGAGTGTTACCTCGATCGTATTGCCACGGGTAAGCATTTGGTCGAGATCGTACATCATGATGTGTGCTCCTCCAGGACGCAGGCGCGTGGTATCTTCAGGGGCGAGTAGGAGGCCGCCTTCAAGTTCACGCATGCCGAGCATGCCGTCCTCCTCAACGGTTTCGTGGATCTCGGTGCGTTCTGATACAGGAGATGATGCGTCAACCAGATGGTCTTCGGAGGCATTTCGATGGTCGATCAGGCCGTACAGAGCTGTTGTGCCGCCCTCAGCAGCCGACCGGACCCAGGCATCGTGGATGAGCAACTGTTCGCTCGAAGCATCAAGCGCCTCTACATCGGCTGATTCGTCAATGGTGCCTTCTGCCGAGTCGTCCGTGGACGCGTTTCCACATCCAACAAACAGGGCAAATCCAAACGTAAGGGTACAGACAAGACGTATAACCACGGGAAAGAAGTCGTTGCGTTAGGAGGTTGGACGAATGGGTTCGAGGTCTTCAACCAGGATGTCGGTTGGCGTCATGCTGCCGCCGTAATGGAAGGTAACACGGCCTTCGGGGTCAATGAGAGAGATTTGGTTGCTGTGGTCGAGCAGATAGTCATCATCGTCGTATGTACCACGCGAGAGTTCCACGCGCACTCCCAGGCGATCCATGAGCGCATCTACGGTTTCTGGGTCGCCCGTAAGGAACGTCCAGTCGGTATCCTCTAACCCATACGCTTCCCGGTACGACCGTAAGGCTTCCGGAGTGTCACGTTGGGGATCAAACGTCATGGTGATGAAAGCCACGTCATCAGGTGCATCAAGTTCGTTGCGCAGGTCACGCATGTTTACGGTTACAAGCGGACAGATGTCGGGGCACTGCAGGTATACATATCCAACGACAAGGGCTTGCCCCTGAAAGTCGTCTGGAAAGACCACAGTATTGCTATCTTGGTCGACCAGTTGATACGATGTATCGGAAAGGTCGTCGACAAAGTCATCGTCTGCACAGCCGCTTACGAGTAGAACGACTACAAGCAGCGGCGCGGCGATGCGAATCCAAACGGACATAAGGCAACAGACAAAGTTGGAAGCATCATTTGTTATTACATCGACGAGGAGTGAAGGGGCACGTTTCCGGTGCTCTGCACAATTTAGATGGATCTGCATTCGGAGAAAGGGGAGTTGATAAAAGCCAGGCATTCATAGAAATGCCCGATGCAGCACAGAAGGCCACATCGGGCAAAAGGAGGGCAGCCGGTTTCAGAGCCTGTTTTGATTTCTAATCATTGGGGCTCTGAACTGCTATTGGGGTTCTCGTTGCGTGCCAGCGACGTTCGTTCTCGCCATCAAATCAAACCCCAAACCGGTTTTAGGCCATTTCTACCCAAGAGTTACACCATCCTTCCGGATGGACAGGACCCGGAAAGAGATCGCAGCCGCCGCACTCGGCACCTGCTTCAGGCTCTTCCCAGAACATACAATTATCGCAGCGTTCTTCGGGGTTAGGAGTGGCTTCTACGTAGTCAAGCGCTTCAATTTGCTGTTCGCGCGTTTGGATTTCTTGGTCACTCAGCCCCGAGACGTCGTCACAGGTGAAGTCGGCGTCGGCTGTTGCATCATCGTCAGCAGGGGCATCGTCGCCACCGCAGGCCGAGAGTACAGTGCTTGCGCCTACACCTGCTACGCCGAGCGCGCCCAAGCGCTGCAAAAACAGACGCCGAGATACATTACTGGAGTCACTCATAAGGAATTAGGTTAGATGCTGAAAAGGGTGATCGGACACTAGATGCTACGCTTAGTAACGCACAGGTTTCAGACAAAATGATTTGAGAAGAGGTGAGTGTTGTGTAGCGCAGCGAGATTGCCACGCTGTGTCACCGTGAGAGCCTATTTTTTTCGTCTTGGGAAATAGTTGTGAGTTGCCCAACTCGTAGCGGGGTGACGTTTGGAGAAGAAGTTTGCGAGCAATAGAACGTCACTTTCAGGATGCGCTCGGGCGAATTGTTCTCGTGAGGAGTTTTGGCTACTGGTTGACCTTGTTAGTTATCATAATCTCTGGGTTTCATCAGCGTGTATTTGCCCGATGCAGTACAGGAGAGTACTTTTGTTTTGTGAAAAAATCTTTGACGAGATTTGGGGTGGTATGCAGGCGGGATGGCTGTGCTGGTATCTGTTAAATGCATTAAGAGGATTATCCAAAAGTGCCCATATACACACTGATTTGGAAGCGCTTTCGTTGTTTATGGGTTTTCGGGCGGGATAATAGCAAGATTGAATAGGGTTCGTGTGTATTAGAAGGGTGAGTATAGAGAAGAACAATCCATTTTTAGAAATCAGAGATATTGGTTCGTTGAGGTAGATATTTGGAAAAGAGAGCGGGGAGAGCGACTTGCATATGTGCCGTTTCTCTTCCTACTGTTGTAAGATACAATAGCCTATACTCTCTCGTTTTCCTACTTTTGACACCTAATGTGTAAAGAAGAACGGTACGAGTACGGGATACAGCAGTGTACTCTGCAGTGGTGCACCCACCTTTCCTGATAAGATCAACTGGTCAGGTCAATCACTGCGAGTTGTTATTGTCTAGACACGCGCATGTGTAAGGCAGCCCATCGAAGTTAGGGCTAGAATGCAGCGAGTTGAAAGGAGGCATGATGCGCAGCTGGCGCGAATCTCACAAAGATTCTGCGTAATGCTATGCGGATGTGTTCTCGCCGCATCGTTGTGTATCAATTGCTGCGAGGTATAGGCCTGGCATAAGAATGAAAATGTCAGATTGGTTGGTTCGATATCTTAACAACGTGACGTACATGTATACAATGACCCCCTTTAGATCGCTACTACTTGTATTGCTTGGCTTTGTGTTAACGGTTGCTGCCGTTGATGTGCAAGCACAGACCCGTGCGTCTATTTCGGGTGAGGTGCTAGACGAAGAAGGCGAACCGCTGCCCGGTGCAAACGTCGTTGCCGTGCATGAGCCATCCGGAACTCAGTATGGTGCGTCGACTGGAGCGAATGGGCAGTACAACCTGCAAGGCCTTCGTGTTGGAGGCCCATACACCGTAACGGCTTCCTTTATAGGCTATCAGTCTACACAAGAGCGCGACCTTACGCTTTCGTTGAACGAACGCCGCGAGGTGAACTTCCAGTTGCAACTGGAATCCGACGAACTGGAAGAGGTGCGTGTTCTTGGAGAGCGCATAACGAGTGCTGTTATTGATCGCAGCCGTACAGGCGCACGAACCAATGTGTCCGAAGAGGAAATCGAGCGGTTGCCTTCCATTAACCGGAGCCTTTCAGACTTTGCACGCCTCACACCGCAATTTAGTGGGGATGAGGAAGACAGTAGCATCGGGGGTACGAACGAGCGCTATAACACCATTCAAATTGACGGGGCAACCCTCAACGATGTGTTTGGCCTTGGAGCCTCTGGAGGGGTGCCGGGTGGACAAGCAGGGACGCAGCCTGTTAGTCTGGATGCGATTCAAGAGTTCAACGTAGACATTGCGCCCTACGATGTCCGGCAGAGCGGCTTTACCGGTGGACGTATTAACGCCATTACCAAAAGTGGAACCAACCAGTTTGAAGGAAGCTTCCGCTATCTGGGCCGGAATCAAAATCTGATCGGTGACTTGGATGGTCAAGGGTTTGCTGAAGAGTTTAATGAGCAATACTTCATTGGCACGCTTGGAGGCCCGATTATCGAAGACGAACTGTTCTTCTTTGTCTCGGGCGAGCTGTTCCGGCGTGGAAGCCCAAGCGAAACCGTAGCTGGTATAGATAGCGAGGCTACCAATATCTTCCCGGTTGACCCACTGATTCTGGACAACCCCGACTTTGATCTTGATAACTACGATCCGTCTGATCTGACGGGAAGCATTGAAGACTTCGATGTGCGTCCAGGAATTCGGCAGGTCGCTCTTGGCCAGTATGGATATGAGCCTGGTACCATTGAGCCCTTTACGCGGCGCCAAGACAACAACAAGCTGCTCGTAAAGCTGGATTGGAACGCTCTCGAAAACCACAACGTGTCGTTGCGCCACAACTATATTAACGGCTTTAACGATTCCGGTATTGGGCGAGGATTTACCAGCTTCGACTTTTCAAGTCAGGGCTATGCGTTCGACAGCGTTCAAAACTCTACAGCCCTGGAGATAAACAGTCGCTTCGGCAACCGGTCGTTCAACGAATTCCGCTTCGTCTACACGCGGATTCGCGACAGCCGCGATCCGGACGAAGGGCTCTTTCCTGACGTCACGATCCGAGACGTTCCAACGCAGATTCCGGGCAACCGCAATGTTGGGCTCGGGGTTGGGAATATCGAGCAGGCCAATCGCCTCGACCAAGATCTGTTTGAGATCACGAGCAACTTCACGTATCAGCGAGGCGATCACACCATAACAATCGGGACCAACAACGAAATCTTTAGCTTCAACAATCTGTTTATCCCAGGATTGCTGGGAAGCTACGAATTTGAAGACTTCACAGCGGCCGATGGTACCCAAGTGAGCGCAATCGATGCGTTTCGCCGTGGCCAGCCGGTGAGCTTCCAGCGCAGGTTTGCAAACCCGAGTGTGTGGGGCGATGAGCAGCGCCCAGAGGCTGACTTCACAGGAATGCAGTTTTCACTCTATGCACAGGATGAATGGGATGTAACCAGTGATCTGAGGTTGACGTTAGGGGTACGTGCAGATATGCCGTTCTTGCCTGAGGAGCCCTCTGAGAATCCAGATGTTGAAGATGCATTCGGATTCAACACAAGTGAAGTCCCTCGTTCGCAGGTGTTGTGGTCGCCGCGTCTCGGTTTCAACTACACCATCGACAATAATTTCCTGGGTGGTGAGCGTGAAACGCAGTTCCGTGGAGGAGCCGGTATTTTCAGCGGGCGAACCCCGTTTGTCTGGCTTTCAAATCAGTATAGCAACACAGGCATCGACTTCATCGACCTGCAAGCCGGATTTAACCCAGACAGTCAGGACAATCCCGCGTTTGCTGATGAAGATGGACGCTATGATCCCAATGCTTCGTGCTTTGCAGGCACCGGCGATCCGAGCCAGGTTCCCGCTGTTGGCGATTGCGACGGGCTGATTAGTCCCATCGAAACTTCTGAGATTAATCTCACGGATCCCGACTTTAAGTACCCCCAGTCGTGGCGCTTTAACTTGGCCGTTGATCAGGAGCTTCCATACGGGTTTATTGCAACCATTGAGGGGCTCTACTCCGAAACTATCAACAGCATTTCGGCGCGGAACCTTAATATCGAGCAGACGGGTGAATCTGCCTACGGACGTCCGTTCTACAATGAGCTCGACGATGATGGTAACTTCCCATCCGGTCGCCGCTTTGTAGACGAGCGGTTCACCGATGTGATTTTGCTCGAAAATGGCACCGAAGGGTACGAATACAGCCTCACAGGCCAGATTCAGCGTCAGGTGCGCGAAGGCCTAAGTGGTTCAATCTCGTACACGTACGGTCGTTCACAAGACGTGAACAGCGGTGCATTTGACCGTGCTGAGACGCTGTGGCGCCAGAACTTTGTTGTGGATCCCAACAGTCCACAGCGCGCGACTTCGCGTTTCGAGACCCGCCACCGTGTGCTTGCAACCCTGAACCAGCGATTCACCATTGGCAACCGGTATTCTACCAGCATCGGAGTTGTATACGATGCCCGTTCAGGACGTCCCTTTACCTGGATTCATTCCAGTGGCGATGCCAATGGCGATGACTTCCGGTTTAACGACCTGCCTTTTGTGCCCGCCAATGAGCGCGATGTGGTGCTGCAAAGCGAGAACTGGGATCTGCTCGATGGCTTTATCGAGAACGAACCGGGGCTAAGCGACTACCGAGGCGAGTTTGTGCCTCGTAATTCAGGACGCCAGCCGTGGTCACATCAGCTCGACCTGCGCCTCACCCAGGAAGTGCAGACCTTTCAAGGACAGCGCATTGAACTCACGGCAAACCTCGAAAACGTGCTCAACTTCTTAAACGATGATTGGGGACGTGTTCGCTCTGCTGGGCCATTTAGTAACATCGGTGCGTGGGATATCAATGGCTACGTGACTGAGGGCATGATTGGAACGGAGGAAGGCGGTCGTATTCTTACCGCCGACGATGTTGGCAAGCCCATCATCGATTTTGAGGGCGAGCCTGCCCTGCAAGACAAGCTGCGTGACCAGCAGTTTAACACGCGTGACTTGTTCTCGCGCTGGCAACTGCAGCTTGGTGTCCGCTACGTGTTTTAGCAGCCCCTAGCTCATGCATGCGTCGGGCTACGGCCTTCGCTGTCGTAGCCTGCGCCATGAGCGTCTCGTTCCTTTGCTCCATTTTGTTGACTTTATATCGTACCACCCATGATGAATCTAGATCGACTCTCCCTCCTTCCTGTACTGCTGCTTGCTGCAGCAGCAATGGTATGGACAGGGTGTGATAGCGACAGCAGCGTAACAAGCGTGGGGCCAGATGGGCCCACTGTTGAGTTTGCGTCTGGTGGAGACGGGGCTGTGCCCGATGACGGCTCCGTAGAAATAGACGTGCAACTCAACGACCCTGAAGGCGAAGAGGTCTCTGTTGAGGTTCTTTTTGCTGAAGGAGCCAGCAGTGCCACCTCTGCAGATGTAGGCGGCCTAACGACCGACAGTCCGATTGTTCTTACGTTCCCTGCCGATGCCGAAGATGGGGCGGTTCAGACCTTTGAGGTTGATGTTTCCGAAGCCGACATTGCGCAAGGCGCACGCGAAGCCCGTTTTGCGTTGCAACGCGCCCAGCCCGACAATGTCAGCATTGGCGAGCAGGCTGAATTTAACCTCAGTATCGGCCCAATTGACATTGCAGAAGCGCGTGAGCGTGGTGTGGGAGCCACCGTCACGATTCAAGGTGTTGTAACCCGCGCGTTTGGTGACTTTATCCGCATTCAAGATCAAAGCGGCAACCAGGGCGCAAGCGGCATGGTGGTGCGCCAAGCCAGTAGTTCTGAGCAGGCCATTCAATTTCGGGAAGAGATTGAAGATGGGACCATCACAGAAGGCACTGAAATTATCCTCACGGGTTTGATTACGGCCTTTAATGACCTGCAGCAAATAAACAATGAGGATCTTAGCAACTACACGATTCTCTCTCAAGGAAATCCGGTAGCGCCGATTCAGATTGACGATTTGAGTCCGGGTAGTGATGAGTTCCTGGCACTGGAAAGTGTGCTGGTTGAGATTCCGAACATCAGCATTGATGGTGAAACGGGCTCGTTTTCGAATGGCACCACCCTTACTGCTATTGACCAAGACGGAAATACACTTGACTTCCGGGTTCAACAGCCAGGAGAAACAGATCTGAACGGCGTCTCGATTCCAGAAGAGCCGTTTACGTATCGTGGTGTTGTTGGACAGTTTCGGGGAACGCCACAGTTGATTCCTGTGCTTCCATCTGACCTCGTCACCGATGAAGACATCGACGACCCTGGTAATGGAGACGATGAGAACGGAGACGATGAGAACGGAGACGATGAGAA
>CAZZCI010000058.1:0-11574 GCA_964653015.1 uncultured Rhodothermales bacterium | reverse complement strand
TCGGGGGGACGGTGCTGGAGACGAAAGCCCCCTTTCAACTCGAACGCCCCCCCTCGAATGCCATCCAGATCCTGAATCGAGTTCAGGGCAGGCAAGCGACCGCCAACGATTATCACCATCTCAGGTTGTGTGCATAGACTAGGACTCTAGGGAGGAAGGGCTCCGCCCAGCGCCACGTCGGTCGCCCCGCACCAATTATGATGATTTGGGTAATTTGTTTATAATCCTTTACATAGTGTTACGGGCGTGTTAGCGTGTGGTGAACATCACGTGATGAAAGCGCGGAGCTCCCACCCGCTTGGCTCCTTCAGTGCGCTGCAGTGTCATCTCTGTAGATGTATCGTTCGTTCGCATCCTGCGTACTGAATATTCCCCCCTTTATGTACACCCTTAACCGTTCTACATCCTTACTCATTGGAGCCCTGCTTGCAGCGGCTCTTCTTTTTTCGGGCTGTGATGATGGCCCTGCTGATGTGGCTGATGAGCGCGACGCGGACTCCGATCCGATCGCGATGGATGCCACTCCTCCCGGTGAAACCCCCTCTGATACGGAGCTACCGGGCGTTCGTGAGCCTGGCACCCCCATTGACGGTGAGTACATTGTTGTGTACAACGACGATGAACTGGCGGCCAAGAGTTCTGATGAGATCACCCGTCACAGCGAAGGCCTGCTGGCGTCAACCAGCGCCACAGTCAAGCAAACGTTCAGCCACGCGCTGCGCGGATTTTCTGCAACCTCGCTCACCGAAGAGGAAGCAAACGCCCTTGAAGCGGATCCGAGCGTGGACTTCGTGGAGCAAAACCAGACGGTCCATGCGGTAAATAATACCCAGACCGATGCACCCTGGGGCCTCGACCGCGTCGACCAGCGCACGCTTCCCCTTGATGACACCTATTCGTACAATGCCACCGGCGACGGCGTAAACGTGTACGTCCTCGACACGGGCATTCGGACCAGCCACAATGACTTTGGTACACGTGCTGTTGCGGCTGCCGATGTATTCAATGATGGCCAAAACGCACAAGACTGCAATGGGCATGGCACGCACGTAGCGGGTAGCTCAGGCGGTACGGTATACGGCGTCGCAAAAGGATCCACACTGCATGCTGTGCGCGTACTCGACTGCAACGGGGGCGGCACGATGGACGGTGTTATTGCCGGCGTTGACTGGGTCGCGGCCAATCACCAGCCTCCCGCTGTAGCCAACATGAGCCTGGGTGGCGGTGCTAGCACGGCCCTCGATAGCGCAGTCGAAAGCGCCATTGCCGATGGCATTCTTGTCGTCGCGGCTGCCGGAAACGACAATACCAATGCCTGCAACGCCTCGCCTGCTCGCGTGGCCGACGCCCTTACGGTCGGATCGACCACCTCGTCGGATCAGCGTTCCGGATTTTCGAATCTGGGATCCTGCGTAGACATCTGGGCCCCTGGCTCAAACATCGCTTCGGCCTGGCACACCAGTGACACCGCTGTGAACACCATCAGCGGTACGTCGATGGCCGCTCCTCACGCAGCCGGTGCTGCCGCGCTGTACCTGGAGGACAATCCGAGTGCCTCGCCCCAGCAGGTCTTCGATGCGCTGACCAGCACCGCCACAAGCGGCGTGCTTTCTGGACTGGGCACCGGCTCTCCGAACCTGCTGCTGTATAGCCTACTCGGCGAAGACGGAGGCGACGGCGACAACGGAGATGATGGAGGCGACGATTCGCCCGGCGCGCCCTGCTCGTCTTGCTCTAGCTATACCGGCACGCTGAGCGGTACTGGCGATGATGCCTATGAGCCCGATGGATCGTACTACGCAGGAGATGGCAATGAAGTCGGCTACCTGCAAGGCCCTAGCGATGCGGACTTCGATCTGTATCTCTACCGCTGGAATGGATGGACGTGGAGCCAGGTCGCTTCGGCTACCACCCCCGACTCAAACGAAGAGATTTCGTACAACGGGTCACCGGGCTACTACCTGTGGGTCGTTGAGTCCTTCAGTGGAAGTGGTAACTACACCTTCTACCTCGAAGACTAACGAGGCAGATTCACGCCACCTATAAAGCGGGTTGCATGCGCCGGGTGCTCATCGTCGAGCATCCGGCGTATTGCATGAGAGGGGCAAGTAGAAACACTGCGTGTCGTTCCGATCGCCTTCGTCTCATAGGGTACCGGGACGCCCTACGGTCGAGGCGTCCTGCTGATCAGTGTGCACGGTGTGGACTTCTCTCTGCGTACTGGACGTGCCAAGCCTGCAGGAACGGCGCTGAGATCCTTCCGCCTGGCGGCGTCAGGATGACCTGCGGACGCGCAAAATCCCAACGCTCCCGCGTCCCCAATCCACCACTTGGTTTCTTTACCTCGGGTCATTACGTCGCGACGCAGAGGGGCCGAAGGTCATGCCGGTTCTACATCGTGACGAAGATACAAGCAGGGGCTCGTCTCCGGTTGCGTTGTGTATAGACGTAGGGCTATGGAGGCCTAGTCCGGGATCAAGAGCGAAGCGGATATCCCGGCCGATCATTGTGGTGCCCCCAAGGCCTGGAGCACGCCGAATCACCCTCCCAATATCACCGCCCAGTACACCCAGGCCATCAAGACGAATTGCAGGGGGATGCGTACCCAGAGCATCCAAGTAGGCAGGGCTTCAAACCGCCCGTCTGGATCGCGCACCATGTAAATATGCACCACCAAGAACACAGCGAGCATAGCGATCAGCCCCCACCCTGCGTACACCCGCACCGACGATAACAGCACGCCGAGTCCGCCGAGGACTTCGAACACGCCGCTTACATACACCAGCAGTTTGGGAGCGGGTAGATACGAAGGCACCAGCGGCACAAACACATCGGGCTTTACAAAGTGCGCGACGCCTGCGGCGGTGAACATCGCCGCAATGGCATACAGAGAAAGCGTTTGAAGCATGATCGTGCAGACAGAATAAAACGTACAGGCTCTAAAAATCGTTATGCGGTCTCAGGGGCGTCGGTCTCCAGTGCCAAGCACGTTGTCAACAGCATGTTTATCACGTCAACCGATGCAACATACGCTCTATCTGGACAGCGTAGGTACCCCCAAAATGATTCAGATGATTGATTACGTGGTACAGATTGTATATCTGCACGCGCTCTTCCAGGCCGTCGGGTAACGGCCACGCTGCCTGGTAGGCATCATAAAAAGAGCTACTGAATCCGCCAAAGAGCGTTGTCATGGCCACATCGACCTCACGATGGCCATAATAGGCAGCCGGGTCGATGAGAGCTGCCCCACCCTGGTTCGTGGCCATGACATTGCCCTTCCACAGGTCGCCGTGTACGATCGAGGCTTTGGGCGCTGCAGGCAGGCGGTTCTCCAAATCGGCGCACAGCCGTTCAAACGGCGCATCCCAGGCGCTTTTCCACCGGTTGCGTGCACGCGCCATATCTCGTTGCGGCAGAAGGCGGTGCGCTCGAAAAAACGCGGGCCAGTTTGTCTCGGTTGTGTTGCGCTGCGGAAGACGTCCGATATGGTTGTCTTGCGAAAACCCGTAGGTCGCCTTGGTGCGCCGGTGGAGCACAGCCAGCGCCGTGCCCAGGTCGGCCATGAAGGTCGGGGCGGGGGAGCCCGGAGGAATCCACTCCATGAGAAGAAACCCTGGACGACGATCGGTTTCGGGTTCCACCGCATGCACCGTTGGGATGCGCAACGGTGCGTCGGCGTTGGACAGTGCTTTCAGGCCAGCCGCCTCGCCAGCAAACGTGCTGGCCACATCGCCCCGGCCCCACTTCAGAAAGAAGGTGTCGGTTGCTGTCGCCAGGCGGGTGGCCTGCGCGATGCATCCGCCCGACACCGGCTCGGCCTCGAGGAGCGGCCTGCCAACATGCGCCTCCAGCGCGTCGCGCAGATCCGGTTCGCTGGGAAACATCCTATCGTTCATGCCGCCTCGGTCTTCGTTTCATCAGACGACGCATCGGAGGCGAGGTCGTATTCGTCGATAAGCCGTGTAAGCAGCACCTCGGCGGTCCGATCGACGATGCTATACACCCGCTCGAAGCCTTCGCGTCCGCCACTGTACGGATCGGGCACCTGGTAATTGCCCGGCTCGGGGTCGAACTCGCGAAAGAGCCGCACCTTACCGCTGTAGGTATTGTCTTCGTCGAGAAAGAGCACATCATTCAGATTGCTCTTATCCATCACGAAAATATGATCGTGATCGGCCAGGTCGGTTTTGCGAAATTGCGAGGCGCGGTGGCTTTCAATCGACAGCCCGTGCCGCTTGGCAGTCTTGCGCATCCGGCGGTCGGCCTTGTTGCCCACGTGCCAGTCGCCCGTGCCCGACGAACTGATGTCAAACGCGTCGTCTAGTTCGTGCGCCTCTACCTTCTCACGGAAGACGCCTTCAGCTAGCGGACTGCGACAGATGTTGCCAAGACACACAAAGTGCACACGAATGGAATCGCTCATAGTGCTTGTGGGGAATATACAAAAACGCATTAGCAGGAACCCGCACAGCAGCAGCCATACGGAAACACCCTTCGACATCAAGGGCTTTACGAGAGGGCCCTCGGCTTGTGCCCATGTGTTGTATCTACTGCAGTTTATTTATGCCCGACCTGTTTAGTCAGTTGCCGTCTGATTCCGACACGCCTTCAGATCCGCCTGACCCAACGGTGCACACGGTAACCGAGCTCACGCAGGCCCTGAAAGATACGGTAGAAGACGCTTTCCCCCAAGTTCAGGTGGAGGGTGAGTTGTCGAATTTCACCCGGGCGGCTTCGGGCCACTGCTACTTTACGCTCAAGGATGCAGATGCCGAGTTGCAGTGTGTGATGTGGCGCTACCGCACCCAGCACATCTACTTTACGCCCGAAAACGGCCAGCAGGTGCACCTTACCGGCCATGCCACGGTGTATCCGGCTCGCGGACAGTTGCAATTGCAGGCGGCACAGCTGCGTTTGGCCGGGCGGGGCGCGCAGCAGGCCGCTTACGAAAAGCTCAAGCGCACGCTGCGTGCCGAGGGGCTGTTTGAGGCCGGCCGAAAGCGCGCGCTGCCTGCCTTTCCGCAACGCGTGGGCGTGGTTACATCTGGAGATGGAGCCGCCATCGAGGACATCCGCACGGGGCTGGCCCGGCGCTACCCCCTGGCTGATGTGGTGCTGTGTCCGGTGCCCGTGCAGGGACTGGATGCCCCGCAGGCCATCGCCGATGCCATCGATGCATTTAGCGCGCTGCCAGCGGATCACCCCAAACGTCCCGATGTGCTCATTGTGGGGCGCGGCGGCGGCTCGACCGAAGATCTGTGGGCGTTTAACGAGGAGGTCGTCGCGCGGCGCCTGGCGGCCTGCACCATTCCTACGATCAGCGCGGTGGGCCATGAAACCGACACCTCCATCACCGACTTCATTGCGGATGAGCGCGCCGCGACGCCCTCGGCGGCTGCCGAACGGGCGGTGCCTGATGGACGCGGCCTACGCCAGACAGTGCGCACGTTGCATCGGCAGATGCGCACGACGCTGCAGCAACGCCTTCATCGGTACAGACGCTCTGTAGAGCAACTGCGCAACGCACGAGCACTGCAAACGCCCCGCACGCAACTGGACTACCACCGGCAGCACCTCGACCAGACCATCGCCCGCATGCAGCGTGCCATGAAGCAGCGACTGACTCATCTTCAAACACAAACCGAGAGCCTGCATCGTCGTCTGCACAGCAACGACCCCACGCGTCCGCTTGCGCGTGGCTTTGCGCTCGTCACGCAGCACGGCGACCCGGTGACTGCCGCCGCCGACCTCGACGCCGACGCGTCAATGCAGCTTCGCTTTCACGATGGAACGCGCACTGCACAGCCGCTCTCCAATTCGCCGGATGACGCCTCTGATGAATGAAGCGAACGAACTGCACCTCCCTCCAATGCATAGTGTTCATGTGCTCATGACCACCCCGAACGCCTTCCGTGTCCTGCCGCTGTAATCATGCCCGCCCCACTCTCGGTCACTATCTCGCTAAGCCCCACCCAGCGCCTTGACACGCTGGACGTGTTCACGGCACTGCGAGCCGAGCATCCCTCGTTCTTGACGAACTATCCGCGGGTGCTACTGGCATCGCATCATACCACAGCGGGGCTGCTGGATGCTACGATGCGCGCCCGATTGCAGGAGGGGGAGGGCATTCAGGATGTGCTGGCGCCCTACCGCACGCTGTTTCCGCCGCATGCCGGATACGCCCATGATCGCATGGCCGACCGAGACGAGCTCAGCCCGGTTCAGCGGCAATGCGAACCACGAAATGCCGATGCGCATCTTATCTATTTGGCCGCGGGGATGCGCAACACCCGTCTGTACACCACCGCCACGCCGCATCCGCCCGTATTGGTTGACCTGGATGGCATTAACAATGTGACGGGCACGCGCCGCACGCGTTACGTTACCGCCATTGGGCTGGAGGCGGAAACAACGCTGCTTCATCGCACGCTACAGCCTCCCCACCCGCATCATCCACCGGCTGTTGACTTAACCCCTCTGCTGAGGCGGCAATTGAGAACCTTGCCACATCCCGACGCCAACGACGCGGTGCGCTACGGACGCCTGCAGGTGGCGCTGCCTGATTTGATGCCCCATGCGGCGCTCGTGGTTAACGAACACGAACCCTTGCTTATGGAGCATGATGTGGCACAGATGCTACACGACCCGTCGTTTGCGGCCCCGTCGGCAGCGTCGGTCCATGCGGCTGCGGGTGCCTCATCGGTGCCCCAGGCGGAGCCGCCCGGCAGCCCTTCGTCTCCGAAGGACGCCCTGCGACTGCCGCGCACACTGAGCATCCCATTTGTGCCTGCCCCAACTCATTCGTGTGGATACCGACTGGTGCTCGGGCGCTACCAGCGTCCGCTTTTGCTGCGGTGGGGCGGCCCCTCGGATGCTTGCCCGCTGATGTGCATGCTTACACAGTTTGCGTAGCCGCCTGCACGGGAGCGGGGTGCAGCGTGGTTTCGGGGTCGAAGAGGCGCACATCGCGCAGCTTGAGCTGTAGCGAGGTACGGCCTTTCCACGTGTTCTCATCGACGGTCGCCACCAGTTCGATGGGCGTACCGGTAGACTGGCTCTCGGCCAGCACCGACTGCTTGTCGGCTTTGTTGAACCCAATCACATCGAGGGTGGGGCCGTCTTGAGCATCGGCAGGCGCTACGGTGAACTTCAGATGGGCGTTGCTGCGTCCTACCGTGCGTGGGCGCCCGGCTACCCGAAGCGGACCCAGGTGGAAAACAGGGCGCGGGTTGGTCGGGCCAAACGGACCAAACTGCTGGAGCACGGCCCAGAAGCGGCCATCGGCGCGGCCAATGGTTTGCAGATTCACATGCGCATCCACCTTGATGGTAGGCGTGAGCAGTTCGGGAGTGATGCGCTCGCTGATGGCTTCGTTGAACCGGTCGCGCAACGCCGATACGTTCGCCTCAGGCAGCGACATCCCAGCGGCGTAGTTATGCCCGCCGAACTGCTCCAGCACATCCTCACAATCGGTGAGCGCGTTGTAGATGTTCACCCCGCTGATGGATCGGGCCGAGCCTTTCACCATATCGCCGTTGCGCGTGAGCATGATGGTTGGCTTGTAGAAATCCTCCACGATACGGCTAGCCACAATGCCAATGATGCCGAGATGCCAGTCGGGGTCGTACAGCACCAGTGCGTGACTGGTACGGGCCGTGATGTGACGCTCGGCCTGCTCGGCGGCCTCCTCACGGATTTGCTCGTCGATGGTGCGGCGTTCTTTGTTGAGCTGCTCCAGCTCCTCGGCCAGCGGGCGGGCGGTGGGCACGTCGGAAGCCAGCATCAACGACACCGCCTTTTCAGCGTGCGCCATACGTCCGGCTGCGTTGATGCGGGGGCCGATGGTGAACACAATGGTGCCCGTGGTTTTGACCGTGTCCAGATCCATCTCGGCAGCCTCGGCCATCGCCTGCAAGCCCGGGCGGGTACTGTTGCGCAAGGCAGCCAGCCCCTCTTGCATCAGGATGCGATTTTCGCCGTGCATGGGCACAATATCGCTAGCGATGGAGATGCCCAGCAGATCGAGATAGGCGAAGACCTCCTCTTCCGATTCGTGGCGCAAATGCTGGGTGGCCTGCAGCAACTTAAACCCGACACCGGCCCCCGAAAGTTCGTCAAACGGATAGGGGCAATCGTCACGTTTGGGGTCGAGCACCGCGTACGCGTTGGGGAGCGTATCCTTTGGCGTGTGGTGATCGCAAATGATGAGATCGAGCCCCTGCTCGCGGGCGTATTCCGCTTCGGCATGTGCCGTGATACCGCAATCCAGCGCTACGATGAGCGAAGCCCCTCGATCGCGTGCCGCGTCAATGCCGCGCTGCCCCAGCCCATAGCCATCTTCGTAACGATCGGGGATGAAGAACGACACATCGCACCCCTGCTTGCGCAGAAAGTCGGTGCACATGGCCGTGGCCGTGGTGCCATCCACGTCGTAATCGCCATACACAAGCACCGATTCGCCCGTTGCAATGGCTTTTACGATCCGTTCAGCTGCCCGCTGCATGTCTGCCATTTCGAAGGGATCGTGCAAGGCATCGCGATTGGCTCGGAAAAAGGCACGTGCCTCTTCGAACGTGGATACGTTGCGCAGCGCCAACGTGCGGGTAAGCGCAGCAGGCAGGTCGTTAAGGCGGGGCTGCAGTCGAGGCACCACCCCAGGGTCGTCTAACGTCCGTAATATCCAGCGATAGGTCATAACATGCAACGTAAAGAGACAAACATACGGCGGAGCAGGGAGCGAAGCAGATCCCAAGAATCTGTTTAAGAGCGTCTTGATGGCAAAAGCAATAGCGACGATGCGCTATACCAACACGTACGGTATTTCTGCTGGCCCACTTGATAGCCAAATATATGACACAGTGAGGACGATGTCAGGGAAAGACGGGTGGGTGTTTGAGTTTTCACTGGTGTCTTTTCCGTTTGTAACGGTTTTGGGAACGTATAGGTGGGCAGAACGATTGTCTATTGCCTACCATGTGTCCGATTTGAAACTAGCTTACCGTGTGCTCCCTATGAGAGATATTTCACGCGAGTTGTTTTGTGAATCGGCCTTCCTGTCGCTACGTCCCCCACACGCGTGGTGAACAGCCACTTATCACATGGTGATGGATTCATAGCCAATGGCCAATGGCCTTTCATTCTGCGAGATGTACTTGCAGCTTGTTTTCCCACCTTGTATGTTGCTGTAAGCGCAGCCATTCCTACCCCACCTTATCTCGTACCATTGCGCCACTGCTACGTGCTCTGCACTGTCGTTCTTCCTTCACGATAATGATGTTGTAATGCAACGCTAGGTCCTCTCACGGTCTGCCCTCATGTAGACTTTGACCTTTTCCATGTGTACTTGCACAGTTCCGCATAGAAAGGTGCAAGTTTCCCCCTCGTTGTGTTCTGTTTTGCATATTGGAACGTCGGTTTTTGCCTATGGCTGCCATCCGAATGTTCTGCGGAACGACCCGTCGAATCCGTCTCCTAAAGAAATGACCACTTACCTTCTATAGATTCCATGAAGATCTCCACGCTCCAAGAAAAAAAGCTTGATGAGCTTCGAACTATTGCCCGCGAGATGAACCTGTCGGGTTATTCGAAGCTTCGCAAGCAAGACCTCATCTATCGTATTTTGGAAGCGCAGGCTGAAGGAGCGTCTGCTCCTGATGCAGAAGCTGAACCTGACGACAGCTCTGCAAACGGCACGTCCGAAGACGAGGCTACCGAGTCGTCGGAGGCCGAGTCGTCATCGCAGCGGTCGTCTGATCGTTCATCAGGCCGCTCGTCTGAACGCTCATCGGGGCGTTCATCGGGACGCTCCTCACGAGGCGGGTCGTCGAGCCGGGGCCGAGGAGGGCGTTCGTCCTCCTCAAGCCGTTCGTCTCGCTCTCGCGGAAGCCGCCGCTCCTCGCGCCGGTCGCGCCGTGAAGAACGCCTGTATGGCGACCGCCCCGACTACATGGCCCGCTACGATGCCGACCAGACCGAGCTGCGCGGCATGATCGATAAGCGGGGCATGCTCGAAGTGCTGCCTGACGGATACGGCTTCTTGCGCTCCGACGAGTACAACTACGAGTCGAGTCCCGATGACATCTATGTGTCGCCCTCACAAATCAAGCGATTTGGACTGCAAGAAGGCGATACCGTAACGGGCAAAGTACGCCCTCCTAAGGAAGGCGAGAAGTTTTTTGCGCTCATTCAAGTCGATCTGGTGAACGGAGCGCCGCCTACCGATGCCGAAGAGCGTGTCGATTACGAGCACCTTACGCCTGTTTTCCCGAATACGCGCCTCACGCTCGAAACCGAATCGGACGAGTACGGCACGCGTGTGCTTGACCTGTTTGCGCCCATTGGTATGGGGCAGCGTGGATTGATTGTGGCACCGCCTAAAGCTGGAAAAACGGTGCTCTTGCAGAAGATTGCTGCGGGCGTCACGAAAAACCACCCCGATGCCCACCTGCTGGTGCTGCTCATTGATGAGCGTCCCGAGGAGGTGACGGACATGGATCGCAACGTAGAGGGTGAGGTGATTGCTTCCACCTTCGACCGGGAGCCGGCTCGTCATGTTGATGTGGCAGAGACAACGCTTTTGAAAGCCAAGCGTCTGGTTGAGTCAGGCCAAGACGTCGTCATTTTGCTCGACTCGATCACCCGTCTTGCTCGCGCGCACAACGCAGTGGCTCCCAGTCAGGGGCGTACGCTCTCGGGCGGCGTTGAAGCCGGTGCGTTGCGCGGCCCCAAACGCTTCTTTGGAGCCGCTCGCAAGGTAGAAGACGGCGGATCGCTTACCATCATCGGCACTGCCCTGGTTGATACGGGCAGCCGGATGGATGAGGTGATCTTCGAAGAGTTTAAGGGAACCGGCAACATGGAGTTGGTTCTCAACCGCGAGATGGCCGACCGGCGCATCTACCCTGCCATTGATCTCCTCAAGTCGGGCACCCGCCGCGAAGAGCTTCTGCTCGATAAGCCGACGCTCAAACGCATCTGGATCATCCGCAAGCTGATTGCCGATATGGATCCGGCTGAGGCGATGGAGTTTATGCTCGACAAGATGCGCGGCACAGAAAACAATGAGGAGTTCCTTGAGAAAATGAACTCTTAACCGACGCTTCCAGAACCGGATGCATGCTGTTCTCTGCTTGCCTCCTTCTGCTTGCCTCCTCCAGTACGCCTCAGTGCTCCTTTAGCACTGAGGCGTATGCTTTTGGGGGGATGGCCTCTCTGCACCGCCACGCGTGCTGGGATGCTCTAGTGGAAGACTCCAGCATTCCCACCACCTGGTTTCTGGTTTCTTTTACCTTGGGTCGTTACGTCGGACGCAGAGCGTCCATTCGTCCGTCGCGACGCAGAGCATCGCGACGAGAACGCGAGAACGCGATTGCATTCACCCTGCTGAGCGTCGGGGGCGCAAGCGGTTCCCGGCTATGGATTTTGCTCACATTGCGGCGTTCCGTAGCCCGAGATCAGGAGCGGAGCGCTGGGAGCACCGCGACCGAGTACTCCTGGGTGCGGATATCCCGGACGGTCATTGACCTGTGTGTAACAGACAGCGCACTTACCAATCAGAGGTGGCTTGGGTAA
>CAZZCI010000057.1:7857-11625 GCA_964653015.1 uncultured Rhodothermales bacterium | reverse complement strand
ACCTTCTGGTTTCGGAAGCACGTACGCACGCACTACCGCGAAACCCGCAAGCAGATCTCGCGCCTGAATACGTTCATTCAGGAGCACGTAACCGGCATGAGCATCGTGCAGCTCTTCAACCGCGAGAGCGAAGAGATGCGCCGCTTCCGCGACATCAACGACGACCACCGCACCGCCCACATCCAGACCATCTTCTACTTTGCGATCTTCTGGCCCGCCGTGCAAATTATTGCGGATGTGGCCGTGGGCGCCGTGCTCTGGTTTGGCGGACTTGGCGCCATGACAGATGCCCTCACGCTGGGCGTTCTCATCGCGTTCATCCAGTACGCCCGCCAATTCTTCGAACCCATCCGGCAGCTCTCTGATCAATACAACACCCTGCAGCGCGCCATGGCTGGGGCCGAGCGCATCTTCGGACTGCTCGATTATGACTACGCCCTGCAAGAAACCGATTCGCCCAAAACGCTCGACCGCGTGGAAGGCCGCATCACCTTTGAAAACGTCTGGTTCACGTACGAGGACCAGGAGCGCGTTGAGCATCCCGAATCGGTAGACAACGTGGAGTGGATCCTGCGCGACATTTCGTTTACCGTGGAGCCCGGCGACACCGCGGCCATTGTGGGAGCCACCGGAGCCGGCAAGTCGACGGTCATGAACGTACTCCTACGCTTTTACGACATCCAGCACGGGCGTATTTTGTTGGATGGAGTTGATATTCGCGACCTTCGATTGTACGACCTGCGGCGCCATATTGGCATGGTACTGCAAGATGTGTTCTTGTTCTCAGGCACCGTGCGAGAGAATCTCACGCTTGGCAACGACGACATCTCGGACGACGCCATCCGCGAGGCCATCCGATTGGTGCAGGCCGACCGTTTCATCGATCAACTGCCGAATGGTCTCGACCAGGAGGTGAAAGAACGCGGGGCCTCGCTCTCGCATGGACAGCGTCAGCTGCTCGCGTTCGTGCGCGCCCTCTTGTACACCCCCGATGTGATGGTGCTCGATGAAGCGACCTCCAGCGTGGATACAGAGACCGAAGCGCTGATCCAAAACGCGCTAGAGGCCATTACCGAAGACCGAACTACGATCGCCATTGCGCACCGTCTGTCTACGATTCGCGATGCCGACCAGATTCTGGTGATGCACAAGGGCGAACTGCGCGAGCAGGGCACGCACGACGAATTGCTTGGCCTCGACGGACTGTACCGCCGTCTCTATGAAATGCAGTACCGCGAGCAAGAGGCCGAACAAGTGCATCCGTCGTAAGTCGGGTATTGGAGAGGCGCTAAGTGATAAGGTGATCGTCCCCGGTCTTGAAGACGAGCCTTCCTACTGTCACACCTCGATCAAAAAACGGCCATGCTAAGAGAGGCCCCTGACCGTACGGAAGGTGTACAGCCCTTGTACCGTCACAGCGTGCTGTGACGCCTCCAGGTGACACAGCACTACTTGCATCCTCGTCGCGATGCACAACTGACGTGGCGTTTCCCGTGTGCCTGCGATGCACCCACTACGTGAGCGTACCAATCCAGCGTCGCAGTTCGTTGATGTTGGTTCCCTTTTCGGCGGAGAGGAGCATAACCGGAACGTGCAGCCCAACCTCTTCCAGTTGCTCCTCCACCTCGCCCTTGCGACGGCGACGCTCGTTGCCCGACAGTTTGTCGGATTTAGTGAGCACCACAAGCAACGGAGCCGCTCCGCCCCGAATCATATCAATGAGCTCGCGGTCGAGATCGGTGAGCGGATGGCGGCTGTCCATCAAATGAACGATCGCTTTCAGCGGCGCACGCTCTTGCACGTAGCGGGCAATGAATTCCGCCCATCGTACCCGTTTTTGCTTGGGCACCTTCGCAAAGCCATAGCCTGGCATGTCGATCCAGTACTGCGACCGGTTGATGCGATAGATATTGTATTCCTGGGTTTTGCCCGGACGTTTACTGGTGCGCGCAAGACGTTTTCGGTTCGTCAGAGCGTTTAGCATCGTGCTTTTGCCCACATTAGACCGGCCTAAAAAGACCACTTCCGGGCGGCCATCACGCGGCAGGTCGTCCCACGACACAGCTCCTTTTACAAATTCAGCGTGTTGTACTTTCATGGCAATGGCAAGCAATAAACGAAGGGCAGCGATATACAAACGCCCCGTATGACATGACAGCCATACGGGGCGACAACCACAAATTGTGGATGGCGGAACTATCCAAGATGTTCTTTGACCGTCTCGCCGATGAGCGCGGGGTTTTTCACCGTTACGGCTCCGGCAGCTTCAAGCGCTTCAAACTTAGCCTCAGCGGTTCCAGATCCGCCCGATACAATAGCCCCGGCATGGCCCATGCGACGCCCAGGAGGCGCTGTGCGTCCGGCAATGAAGCCAAACACAGGCTTGCTCATGTTCGACTGAATGTATTCGGCGGCCTCTTCTTCAGCGCTTCCGCCGATTTCGCCGATGAGGACGACCGCTTCGGTATCATCGTCGGCCTCAAACATCTTCAGAGCGTCAATAAACCGCGTGCCGATGACCGGGTCGCCGCCAATGCCAACAGCGGTGCTTTGGCCATATCCAGCCCGTGTAAGCTGGTCTACTGCTTCATACGTGAGTGTGCCCGACCGTGAAATCACGCCAATAGAGCCCGGCTCAAAAATCATAGCCGGCATAATGCCCACTTTAGCTTGTTCCGGCGTAATGACGCCTGGGCAGTTTGGCCCAATAAGATGAGCGTCATGCTTTTGCACATAATGATATGTGCTTTTCATGTCTTTCACGGGAATGCCTTCGGTGATACAAATGATCACCTCAATGCCTGCTTCTACAGACTCTTGAATGGCATCGGCGGCGAAGGGGGGCGGTACGAAAATAATGGAGGTGTTTGCGCCCTCCTGTTCAACAGCTTCAGCTACCGTGTTAAAGACGGGACGATCCAGATGGGTTTGGCCCCCTTTGCCAGGGGTGACCCCTGCAACAACCTGGGTGCCGTAATCGATCATTTGTTCGGCGTGGAACGTGCCTTCTTGCCCGGTAAAGCCTTGAACAACCAAGCGAGTGTCAGCGTCTACGAGAATGCTCATTCCTGTTCGGGGGGTTGAATGGGAGATTGCGGAGCGGGTGCGTGCGCCCAAATAATTGCCAGCACAACCATGCATAGGCTAACGGAGCGCAGCGGGAAAGGCCACCGATGCACACGAAGAACTGTCCAAAATCGAAATGAGAATACAAGCAAATCAGCACAATCGCCAACAAAAAAGCTCCCTACAGACATGTATCTGCAGGGAGCGTCGTAAAAACAGGTGTGCATGCGCGCAAAAAGTTACACGCGCAAAAAGTGGAGATGCCGGGAGTCGAACCCGGGTCCGAATGGCCGCTCGTGTCGAGCCTCTACCTTCATAGTGGATCTATTTTAGGCTGTCGCACCTTCCCTGTGGCCGGTCCACCAGGCCAAGGAAGGGCCAAGGCTGATCAAGTTTCGCCGATCGATATGCAGCCGGTATATCGAGCGACTATTCTGCCTAATATGATGTCTCAGGCAAGTCGACAGACAAACCTACAGGAGACAGATGGGGCTTTACGCCGCCATCGCGTACGTGTAATCGTCCGCATTTACAAGTTCCTAACGAGATTAACGAGCATATTAGGGAGCTCGGAAGGACAGCCCGCCGCGCGTTTACCACCCGTCGAAGCCGTGTCATCCCCATAAGTGAAAGAACGTCCCGTTCAGCCGTACAGATAGACATCTTTGGCTGTCGGGATTAGCATGATAGCTTTACGCGTTG
>CAZZCI010000057.1:0-7757 GCA_964653015.1 uncultured Rhodothermales bacterium | reverse complement strand
CCGTACAGATAGACATCTTTGGCTGTCGGGATTAGCATGATAGCTTTACGCGTTGGGGTTGTTCCCTGGTAATGCTTATCCATCTCCTTGCAGCCTCCATCTGCAGCAATCAACTTGCAGCAATCAACTGCGGATGTTTAACCAGTGTCCGGTAATGAGTAGCAGTCCTCCTACAGCGGCGATACCCGTTTCGATGGTGTGGCCTACAATCGGTTCAAGCACGAGGGCACCAACGAGCAATACACATCCACCAAGCAATAGGGGACCCACCCAACGATGACGGTGCGTGCGGTGGGCGTGCCACCCAATGCCTAACGCAACAGGCACAATGAGCAGCGCAAGCCAAAAGTGCAAGTCAATGGCCGCCCAGACCGCAATGCCAGACGCCAGCACCGGCAAGGAGAGACAATGGATAAGACATACCGTGGAAAGTCCTATGCCGAGACGGTCCCAAAACGGAGACACTGACGCCTCTTCCGGAGCACACTGTGAGCAAGAGGTTCCCATAGTTGAGAGGATGAGCGTGTTGTGTGTATTTTTGTGTGTATGGTGTATGAGGCCCTTATCAACTTGTTTGCACGTTTCCCATGTTTTCACAGTGCGTATTTTGCACAACCACACCAGAGCCTTTGGACAAAAGCAACTGCCTGTGTCTCGACCGGTACAACAGATGATCCATTATTTTCGCCAATCGCTGTGTTGTATGTCTGCTGACACTGACCCTTCTTCTCCGACAGAATCGCCTGTTTACGACGATGTGTACCGCGAGCCGAATTCACACATCCAGCGTTATGCCGACCTGGCCTCTATCGTGCGGCAATTACGCCAGGAGTGCCCGTGGGATCGGGAGCAGACGCATGTATCTGTAAAACACCTGCTTATCGAAGAATCCTACGAAGTCGTTGAGGCCATCGAGTCGGGCGACCCAACCGAGCTCCAGAACGAGCTGGGCGATGTGCTGCTGCATGTGCTCTTCCACAGTACGATCGCTGAAGAAGCGGGGCAGTTTACCGTCAAAGATGTGATCGACGCCGAGATTGACAAACTGGTGCGGCGGCATCCGCATGTGTTTGGGGATATGGACACCGACGATCCCGATGCAGTACTGGCCAACTGGGAGCGTATCAAGCAGCAGGAGTCTGACAATGGAACGGCGAGCGAGTCGCTCAAGTCTGCGCTCGACGGCGTGCCCGCCCAACTCCCATCGCTCTTGCGCGCCTTCCGCATGCAGGAGAAAGCCGCAGGGGTAGGCTTTGACTTTCCGGATGCAGCAACCACCTGGGCCAAAGTCGAAGAGGAACTAGCCGAGTTTCGGGAGGCCGACGCGTCTGATGATGCCGAGGCCCGGGCACAGGAGTTTGGGGATTTGCTTTTCGCACTGGTAAACTATGGCCGACAAGTTGGGATAAACCCGGAAAACGCACTGCGTGGCACGAACGCCCGCTTCCAGGAGCGCTTTCAGTACATCGAAGCACGTCTCCATGAATCTGATCAATCGTGGGACGACATCTCGCTTGAAGACGCCGATGCGCTCTGGGACGAAGCCAAGCAGCGCTTCGCCTCTGCTCCTCCACTTGATACGTAATGCTATGCCTACGGTGCTCGACACCATTGCCACTGCTACGCCCCCCACGCGCGAGCCGCAGCCCCAGGCCGCTGCCTTCATGCAGCGCATCACATCGCTGCCCGAGCGACTGCGTGCTCGCATTCCGGCCATCTACCGGGGCACCGCCATCGACCAGCGGCACTCGGTCATTGCCGACTTTGCGAAAGACGACCCGGATGACTTCACGTTCTTCCCGCCTACGTGGTCGCTCGAACCCGCGCCCTCTACGTCCGATCGCAATGATAAGTACCGCGAGGCGATTCTGCCGCTCACGCAGCGCGCCGCCCGGCAGGCCCTCGCACAATCCGATACCGACGCCGCCGACATCACCCACGTCATCGGCGTAAGCTGCACCGGCTTTTTTGCGCCGGGATTCGACATTCATCTCGTAAAAGAACTTGGGCTACCGCCTACCACACAGCGCACGTTTATCGGGTTCATGGGCTGCTACGCGGCGTTTAACGCCCTGCGCGTAGCCCACAGCTTCTGCCAGTCGCAGCCCGATGCGCGGGTGCTCATTGTGTGCGCCGAGTTGTGCACGCTCCACTTTCAGGTAAACGATGCGCTCGAAACTGCAGTCGTGAACGCGCTCTTCGCCGATGGATGTGCCGCGGCCATCGTCTCGCAGCGTGATACCGTACCCACCGGCGCGCTTGAATACGTTGACTCGCACACCACGATGGACGACGACTCGATGGATCACATGACGTGGGACATCGGCGACACGGGCTTTCAGATGGGGCTCTCCTCACGCGTGCCCCGCGTCATTGCCAAGCACCTGCCCGACTACGTGAATGCGCTCGTGCCCAACGAAGCCACCATCGACTTCTGGGCGATCCACCCCGGCGGACGCGCCATTGTGGATAAGGCGCAGGAGGTCTTAGGGCTGTCGGATGCGGATGTCCACGACTCGCTGGAGGTCTTGCGCACCTACGGCAACATGAGCTCGCCCACCATTCTGTTCGTCCTGAAGCGCATGCTGGAGCAGGGCCCGCAAACCGGCACCCATGGCGTAGCAATGGCCTTCGGTCCGGGCCTCACGATTGAAGGCGCGCTGTGGAAGTGGGGGGGTTAGGGGGGAAGGATGGAAGTGTGGAGGGGGGGAAGTGTGGAGGGGGGGAGGAATTAACGTCTCGCTGAATTTGCCTTGATCCAGTCCGAAAGCTGATCCTAATCCAGCCGGGAGAAGCCCTTTGCGTAAGCCGTATCTAACACATCACTCTCTTGAACGTAACGTATCTGCATCCGCGTGGCGCCACACACTTCGATACTTCACAATCGCTACGTGTAACTGGATGCCACCTGTCCGAGCATCGGTCGACGCGTGTATCCCTCCTGGTATCAGTCCCCTTCAGGAGGTGCGGGACCGTGCAGTTCGAGCCAATTCCATCTGTACCGCATTGTAACAGCCCGTAAAAACGAAGCCGGCCCTTGCACATCCCCTGTGCTGATCCCTATGCTACAAGTCCCTATCCCTGCTCGCTTTTCGCTTCATGAAACCAGCCGCCTGCCTTGACTGAAATCCTTACCCTCCCTCAACTGGAGCGCCATCTGTACGCATCGGCTGATATTTTGCGCGGCAAGATGGATGCCTCTGAGTTTAAGGAGTACATCTTTGGGATGCTCTTCCTGCGCCGCGCGTCCGATGTGTTTGAGGCGGAGTACGAGCGCATCTATCAGTCGTGGATCGACGATGGCGCTTCGCCTGAACAGGCGCGCAAATTTGCCGAGAACCCGTCTACCTACGGCTCGACGCTCTTTGTGCCGCCGGGCGCGCGGTGGCGCCACATCGAGGCGTATGGGCCGCGCGAGGAGGTGAGCACGATCGTCGAAGGGGAGGGCGAAGATGAGACGACGTATCCGGCCTTCATCCAGGAGTTTACCGAGAACGTCGGCAACCTGCTCAATATGGCGCTCGGCGCATTGGAACGCGCCAATCCCGAAGAATTGGAGGGCGTGCTTGGGCACATCGACTTTAACCGCAAGGTCGGGCGCACGCGCATCTCGGACCGCAAGCTCCGCGATCTGATCAAGCACTACAACCGCTACCGCCTGCGCGATGAGGACTTCGAGTTTCCGGATCTCCTTGGCGCAGCCTACGAGTACCTCATCAAGGAATTTGCGGATACGGCGGGCAAGAAAGGCGGCGAGTTTTATACGCCGCGTGAGGTCGTGCGCCTGCTGGTCCGCCTGGCTGAGCCGAAAGCCGGGCAGCGCGTGTACGATCCGTGCGTGGGCTCGGGCGGCATCCTCGTGCAAGCGCGCGACTATGTGGAGGAGCACGACCGGGACGCCGGCAACCTTGGCCTCTATGGACAGGACGAAAACGGCGGGGTCTGGGCGATCTGCAAGATGAATCTGCTGCTTCACGGCATCCGCGGAACCGATATTCGCAACGAGGACACGCTCGCCCGTCCGCAGCACACCGAAAACGGCGAGTTGATGCGCTTCGACCGCGTCATCACGAATCCGCCGTTCAGCCAGAAGTATTCGAAGAAGGATCTCAAGTTCGAGGAGCGCTTCCGATACGGCTACACCTCGGCGCGCTCCAAACGGGCCGACCTCATGTTCGTGCAGCACATGATTGCCTCGCTCCGCTCAGGCGGCAAGGTCTGCACGGTTATGCCGCATGGCGTGCTCTTTCGAAGCCGCAAGGAAAAGGGCATCCGCGAGGGCATGATCAAGGATGACCTGCTGGAGGCGGTGATCGGGCTCCCCGCGAATCTGTTCTACAACACCGGCATCCCGGCGGCTATCCTGATCTTCCGCCACAAGGGCGACAAGCCGCCCCAGCGAAAAGATAAGGTGCTGTTCATCAACGCAGACCGGGAGTACGAGGAAGTGCGCAACCAGAACGTCCTGCGAGCCGAGCACATCGAGAAGATTGTGTCGACCTACCGGGCGTTTGAGAGCGTGGACGGCTACGCAAAGGTGGTGGCTATCGACGAACTGGAGGACAACGACTGGAACCTCAACATCCGCCGCTACGCCGACAACGCGCCGCCACCTGAGCCGCAAGATGTGCGAGCGCATCTGTACGGCGGGATTCCGGCGTCGGAGGTGGATGCAAAACAGGATCTGTTCGAGGCGCACGGACTCGACCTCTCCAGCGTGCTCACCCACGCGTCACGCGGAAACGGCCACGGGGACTATTACGCCTTTCGGGATACGGTGCAGCGCCGCAGTGCCATCAAGGCCGCTATCGAATCTGATACGGCGCTTCAGGCGCAGGAGGAGGCGCTGCGCGATGCGTTCCGGACGTGGTGGGGCAACCACCATCACCGCATTGCGGCGCTCGATAACGGCGCGGATGTGATGGACGTGCGTGCGGATTTCCTCGATTCGTTTGAGGAGGCGCTGCGCCCGGTGGGCCTCTTGGATCGCTTCAAGGTGGCCGGCGTGATTGCCGAGTGGTGGGATGCCCTCCAGAACGACTTTAAGACGCTGGAAGCGCAGGGCTTCTCCGGGCTTATCGACTCGTGGGTGACCTCGATACGGGATGCGGAGAGCCGCACCGATAAGAAGGCGCCCGATCCGTTCGACCACAAGTGCATCCCGCACCTCCTGACGGACTACCTCGCCGAGATTGAGGAGGCCGAGGCCACACTGTCGGATGCGCAGGAACGTAAAGACGCCTTCGAGAGCGGCGAGCCGCCCGAGGACGATCCGGTGGTGGAGGACTGGGCAGACGAAGAGGCAGATCGCTACGACAAATTTCTGGATGCGCACATCAAGGATCTCAAGTCCGAGATGAAAGAGGATCCGTCAAATGCGGCGGACCTGCAGGCGGCAGTGAAGCACTGCGAGCAGCAACGGGAGCAGTACAACGCCCTCAAAGCCGAGATCAAGCAGGCTAAGAAGGCGGTGAAGGCGCTGCGCGGCGAGTTGCTGGAGCGGCTCGACAATGCCCGTGCTGCACTGGACGCCGCCGACGAGCAGGCGCTCGTGCTTACCGTGGCCCGCACCGAACTGGCCGACGAGCTTGCGGGCTATGTGGATGCGCACCGGCAGCGCGTGGTGGCGGCGTTCGAGACGTGGTGGGACAAGTACCACACCACCATGCAGGACATCAAAGCGCAACGCGAAGAGACAACTGCGAAGTTGGATGCCTACCTGGATCAGATGGGATACGCCACATGACCCAATCCGAACTTTCCGAACTCATTGCCAACGGGGAAAACTCGTCTGTCGAGTTTAAGCGTGACGACCTGAAGCCGAAAGACCTCGCCAAAGAACTGGTCGCGTTCGCCAATTTCGACGGGGGGCGCGTGCTGATTGGCGTCGATGACGATGGGCACGTCTCCGGGCTTCAACACGAACCGGCAGAGACGGAGGAATGGGTGATGTCCGTCGCGCGCGACAAGGTCCGCCCCAGTCTGATTCCACACTTTCAAGTCCTTCGGGACGTGGAGCCGGGAAAGCACGTCGCTGTGGTGCGCGTGGGCACGGGCTGGACGGTCATGGCCCGCTACCACAACAACAAGGAAGAGTACTTCATCCGGGCGGGATCCCAGTCGGTGCCGATGCGGCAAGGCGAACTGCAGCGCGCCTTCCAGCAGCGCTCTGGACTTCGCCCCGAGGTGCGCCCCATTCCCGGTGCTACGCTCGACCACCTGGACCGTCGTCGTCTCAAGGATTATTTCGGACGGATTCGCGGGCAAGACATTCCGCCAGACGATATGCCCAACGCTGACGCGGCATGGCAACGCCTCCTGGTGAACACGGAGATCATGACGGAGACGGAAGAAACGGGCGAGGCCACGAGCACACTGGCCGGTGTTCTGCTCTTTGGGCGGACCCCCAATCGCTTCTTGCCACAGGCGGGCATTCATGCAACGGCGTACCCCGGCTCCGAAAAAACGTACGAGGCGGTCGAGTCCGCTGACTTGCGTGGACCGATGGTTGGGTTGTTTGCAGAGGGAAACGGACGCGAGGAGCTCGTGGAGGGCGGGCTTGTGGAAAAGGCGCTGGCCTTCGTGCGCCGCAACACCGCCGTCACCTCCAAAATCGACGAAGAGACCGGGCGGCGCATCGACCGGCGCGACTATCCGATGGAGGCGGTGCGCGAGGCGGTTGTGAATGCGCTCGTGCACCGCGATTACCTGATGGGATCGACGGACATTGAGCTTGCGCTGTACGCGGATCGGCTGGAGGTCATCTCACCGGGGCGGCTTCCCAACGGCATCACGCCCGAGCGCATGAAGGCCGGGACACGATCCGCTCGAAATCAGCTGCTGAAGGACTTTATGAGCGACTACAACTACATGGAGCACCGCGGCCTTGGCGTGCCCCGCAAGATCGTCAAGCTCATGCGCGAGCAAAACGATACTGAGCCGGACCTGGAGCCGCGCGATGACCGCTTCACCGTGCGGCTCTGGAAGGGACAGGCGTGATGCCTGGATACGGGGGCGCTTGAGCGATATGCAGCACGACCGGATCGACAACACGCAGAACGACACAAAAAGGCGCGGAGGCCGACACATCCGAACAAGGCGCTCAGCGACTGAACTCGACATTTTGCTTCAAAAGAGACAGAAAGGCGCGGAAAAGGCGCGGCGCGAGCAGACGATGACGCTGGACACGTAACTGGAGGTGATGGACTATGAGTAATCAAAAGAGTATTTTAGGTTTAGTGCCAGACGATTGGAATGTCTTAGCACTTGGTGACCTCGGATCTTGGGGAGGAGGTTCAACGCCCAGAAAGTCGAATTATGAGTATTGGGGTGGTTCCATGCCCTGGGTCTCCCCGAAGGATATGGGAGAGTCTGTCGTGCGGCACACCGAAGATCATGTAACGAAGGAGGCGCTTTCACAGACGAACCTCTCTGTCTATCATCCCGGCTCCGTTGTCGTTGTTTTTCGAAGTGGAGTTTTACGGCACACATTCCCGGTAGCCACCCTGGATCAGCCATTCACGGTCAACCAAGACATGAAGGTGCTGACGACCCGGAACGAGATTGACGATCGGTTTGCGTTCCACCTGCTCCTTTGCATGGGACCGATGGTCCTGCAGCGAGCCACGAAGGTCGGCACGACAGTAGAGAGCGTAGATACGACCTCGTTTAAGAGTCTACCCGTAGGTATCCCAACATTCAGTGAGCAACGCCGCATCGCCGACGTGCTGGACACGGTGGACGCGGCGATCCGGGAG
>CAZZCI010000056.1:9219-11637 GCA_964653015.1 uncultured Rhodothermales bacterium | reverse complement strand
GGTGGCAGGGGACGATGCTAAAGAAAACGCGTTTGCTGTTAGGCCGTGCATGACTCCGACGGAGCCGGCACCTTGAGTTCCAGCCCATCGTAGGCCAGATGCACATGGTCGGGTAAGGCGGCAGTTTGTTCGGCGTGACGTACTGCGTGAGTCATGTGGATAAAGTACGTGTCTTGTGCGCCAATGCGATTGGCTACGCGCACGCCTTCGTCGAAGCTAAAATGCGTGGGATGCGGATCTGGCCGCAGCGCATCCAGCACGAGCACCTCTACCCCGTCAAGCAAGTCGAAACTCGACTCCGGAATCGCGCTGGCGTCGGTCAGATACGCAAACGCGCCGATGCGTATACCCATCGTAGGGGTGTCTCCATGCCACAGCGGCACGGGCTGTATGTGGAGACTCGAACCGTCGTCGTATCGACTTTGGACGGTAAACGCCTCATCGACGGCCTTCAATTGCACACGGGCAGCTCCGGGATACGGGGTATCGCCAAAGATATAGCTATAGCGCTTTTTCAGCTTCTGCACGGTATTGGAATTAGCAAAGCAAGGCATAAGGCGCCGGTTCTGGTAAAAGAACGGGCGCAGATCGTCGATGCCTGCTGTATGATCAAAGTGATGGTGTGTAAAGCATACCGCATCAATACGGCGGATACCCGCTCGCTGCGCCTGCTGCCGAAAATCGGGGCCGGCGTCGACAAGGATGCCCAGCGGTCCGGCCTCAATGTAGCAGGCACACCGTAGCCGCTTGTCTCGCGGATCAGAGGAAGTGCACACCGAACACGAACAGCCCAGCACTGGCACACCGGTGGAAGTACCCGTCCCCAACATGGTAACACGGAGCGGCGGGCTGTCTTCAGGCATTTGCGTTGGATGACGAGTTGTCGGAAGCGTTGGAAGCAGGCGGATCATTGGCGGCATCCGCATCGGCCCAGGCGGATTCGAGGGCATCGCGCACGGCAGGTTTCAGGTAGACCGTATCAAGTGGTGCTTTGCGCAGGCTATTAGCAAGCACCGCAAGCTGAACATCGGCCATGTGCCGCTTATTCAGCATGATAACGGTAGTATCACCTACCTGGCAGCGCCCTCCCCGAAAGTTGCCTTTTTCAACGCGCACCTCCATGCCCATACGCTCGGCAACATCGGTAAGCTCCTCGATAATGGTGTCTGTATCCATCCTTCATGCACCTGATTCGCAAAACCGCGGCGTGGAGGGGTGTGCCTGCTAGGCCTCTACGAGCGCCTTCCCGGTTTGCGGCTCCTCTACGGCAAACGAGAGGGGCGATATCGTATTATCGGTTTCGAGGTGTACACGCACAAAGTGACGCATAAACCACTGCGTGGGGTAGCTGGGTACCGCACGCGTAAGGAAGGCAGCCAGGAATGGATGGACGCGAATCGTGATGGCGGCATGTTGACTGGCGTGCTCAGCGATCCATGTGTCTAGCGCGTCGACGACCTCTTCGGCTGGACGTGCTGCATCGGCGGAGTCGGGCGGAGTCGGCAGTGCGGCAGTGCGCGCTGTATCGGCCTCTTGACGAGCCGCACGAGCAGCTTCCTGGGCCTCGTCGCGGGCCTCACGCGCAGCGGCGTGTTCTTTTTTCTCGGTTTCCAGTGCTTTTTTGAGTTGGCCCAGTTCGCTCTTTAGCTGGTTGACCTGGTTCTGGGCTGCCTTCGCCTGTTCGCGAATCTCATCTATCTGGTGCTGATCCTGACCGTTCTGCGACCCTCTTTGTCGTTGCTTGCCTTGTCGTTGTTCGAGTTCGGCGAGCTGGGCGTCACGCTCTTCCAGCGTGCTCTTCGTCTGCTCCAGGCGCTTCTCCAATCGCTTGGTGCGGTTATGCGCTTCCCGCAGCTGTTGCCGGTAGCGCTCCACGTCGGAGTCATCTTCGACGGAAGCGCCGCTCGATGAGGCAAACGACGACGTAAGGCTTGGACGCAACCGCTGCCGCGTAATCTCGACCAGCCCAAAGTCACTCATCGGCAGCACTTTCGTGACAGCGCGATCATCTTCGAAACGGTTTTTGAGCTCTTCGTAGACCTTCCGCCGCGCATCGTTGTCACGTAAGTCGATAAAGTCGACAACAATGATGCCGCCGATGTCGCGCAGACGCACCTGGCGGGCAATCACGCGGGCTGCTTCCAGGTTCACATCGAGTGAGTTTTCGGATTGCGATTTGCCACGTCCTGAGCGTCCCGAGTTTACATCCACCACATGCATGGCCTCGGTTTTTTCGATAAACAGGTAGCCACCCGAAGGTAACTCCACGCGGTCTTTGAAGGCGCGGTCGGCGCCTTGCTGAATGCCTGCTGCTTCAAATACGGGGGTGTTGGAGCTATGATACTCCACCCGCGACACCATCGACGGCGCTACAGCACGCACATAGCTGCGCACGCTATGAAACAGCGCCTTATGGTC
>CAZZCI010000056.1:0-9119 GCA_964653015.1 uncultured Rhodothermales bacterium | reverse complement strand
AGCGGTACCAGCACCAAAAAGCGCCCCGCCATCGATATATCAGTTGAGATGCGACTGCCTTTGTTGGCAATCGGCTCCTTCTTCACCTGCACAAGCAGGCGCTGATTACGACTCAGGTGCTTAACCGGATTGATGTTGCGATCGCGCAGGTTGTTGGGCAGATCGATGTGCTCAACCTTGGGCGTGCTTTGGTTGAGTAGCTCTTTCAATTGCGGCAGATTTTCTGCGATATCGGAGAAGTGCAGAAACGCATCTTGCTCCTGCCCGATATCGACAAAAGCGGCTCGAATGCTGGGCATCACGCGCCGGATAACCCCCAAGTAGAGATTACCAATGGTGCGCTTGTGCTCGGCATTTTCAATGTAGAGTTCAGCAAGCTTGTTGTCCTCTACAATGGCGATACGCGTTCGCGTATCGGATACATTGACTACAATTTCTTTAGGCATAAGGCGGTACAAGCCGTGTCGCACGTACGCCTTCGGGGGTCAGGGGGAATAAGTCGCAGAATGGGCTAAGCAACGAAGGGCACCCAAAAGGAGCAGCGGGCCTGTGGCACGCTGTAGGTGTAAAGCAAAGATCCGAACACCGGGGGCGGGTACGCCCTCTCTACAGGAATGCAAGGTAGAGGAATCCGTGACCATCCGAAGCGCGCGCAGTACGCGTACACGGACAGCTAATGAACAAGGGAAGGCGAGAAAAACAGTCAAGAAGCGCAACGGCTTCTCTGTAAGGCAAAGCAAAAAGCGTGCGCAGTCGCGTTCAATATGGTTTGCAAGCATTTATCGGCATGCCAAACAGGATCCTGTCAGGATTCCGTCTGCAGTGTTATGCTTAGCTGCAGCAAGGCACCGCCGGGAGTTGCTTGGTGGCATGGACACACGAGTGCTTCGTTTATGCGCTTGATAACAGAGACGCTAACAAAGCACGGTGTCTTAACACAACGTTCCGTGGACGCACATGTCATGTTATTCGATGTTTGTGACGCGCGTCCTTACGCACGTTTAGGAAGTCAGTATAACAACTCTCTATTCCCTAATCCACCTGAAGGTTGAAATGATCCCTCAATCTGATCTTGACTTTTCGGCTCGGCATCTCACCTCCAACTGTACCGCCCATGGCTTTTAATGGAAATTCTTTCTTATCGCAACCCTTTCTTTCATACCATGCGTATGCAACATGCATACAAAAACAGGGTCTTCTTGACTGTCGATTGCTTTGCCTGCATTTTTGATGTAGCTTTCCCACAGTGGGAACGAGTTCTACAGCAAAGACACTCGTTCAGAGGAAGTGTTGAGGGATGTGCCTCAGTGGTATTTTCGCGAAGCAGGCCATTGCTCTCCCGTTTGCATCGCTTGCCTATGCAGTCTGTACGCATAGAGCTTGTACGTAGATGCAAGCCTCCCCTTTCACGACCTCTTGCACCAAGACCCCTTTCTGCATGTGCTGTACGCGCAGACACGCATGTTGGAAGCGCTTACCCCCTTGACTAGCCTCTCTGCGCACATGCTCTCGGAGGAATGCTCCCTCCCCTGGCTGCCTAATCAACTCCTTTGACCAACGCACCAATTACACATGGCCGATACAAATGGATCTGAAGAAGTCCGTGGACTAGAAGGCGTTATTGCGCTCTCCTCGGAGCTTTCTTCCATCGATGGCGACGCTGGCGAACTCGTTTACCGCGGATACAATATTTACGACTTGGCTGAGAATGCCTCTTTTGAAGAGGTGGTCTACTTGCTTTGGAATGGCGACCTGCCAAACCAATCGCAACTCAACGCCCTGAAGAGCGATTTGCGCGCGGCGCGCAACGTACCTGCCCCGGTAATCGATATTCTGCGCCAGGCGCCTGAGAGCGCTCACCCGATGGCGGTGCTCCGTACAGCCATTTCTGCTCTTGGAATGCATGACAAGGAGGCAGACGATGACTCCCCCGAAGCCAATCGCCGCAAGGCCACTCGGCTTCTAGCCCGCACACCTGGCATCATTGCTGCCTTTTCGCGATTGCGCAACGGCCATGAGCCCGTCGCCCCCCTCGACGATCAGTCGATGGCGTACAACTTTCTGTACATGCTCAATAACGAAGACCCCGGCGAAGAGGCGGAAAGCACATTCGATACCTGCCTGGTACTGCATGCCGACCACGGGCTGAACGCATCCACCTTCACCAGCCGTGTGATTGGCTCAACACTCTCCGATATGTACTCGGCGGTGTCTGGTGCCATTGGCGCGCTAAAAGGACCGCTTCATGGGGGCGCCAACCGAGAAGTCATGCGCATGCTGCTCGATATAGACGAGAAAGGCGCAGATCCGGTCGAGTATGTACAGCAAAAGCTGGCCAATAAAGAACGGGTTATGGGCTTTGGCCACCGCGTGTACCGCACCATGGACCCCCGCGCCGCCATCTTGCGCGACCAGGTTGAAGCACTTAGCCAGGAGCGTGGGGCCACTAAATGGTACGACTATAGCATGGCCATTCTTAACACGGTGAAATCCGAGAAAGGTCTTGACCCGAACGTGGACTTCTTCAGCGCGTCCACGTATTATATGCTGGGGCTGGATCCGGATCTTTTCACTCCCATTTTTGCTCTTAGCCGCTCTGCAGGCTGGACGGCACACCTGCTGGAACAGTGGGCCGACAACCGACTGATCCGTCCACGCGCTGCTTATGTGGGAGAACACGATCGTACTGTAGCCCCCATTAGCGAGCGCGCCTAAGCGCACACCGTACTCCGGCAGTCGAGAACGATCTCGGCTGCCGCACGGTTTAACCCCTACAGATAGCGGGCTGGTCACGAAACCTTTACAGTCGGAGATTCATATCTGTAGGTACCCCGTCTGGCTTTTTCTGTGCCCTGCCCTGCACGCGCCCCAGGCGCCTTTTGCACCCTCACCCTCACACCGTTTCTCTTTGCCTTATGGCTGTTGACACCGTTGAAACCGCTGCGGAGTCGTCCTCTGCCAGCACCGCCTCGCAAAACAGTCGCTTTCAGTGGTATCGGGTCCGTACAGGCATGTTTGCCTGGATGGCTCACCGGCTGAGCGGCGTAGCCCTTGTCCTTTACCTCGTTGTACATGTGTGGGGCCTTCGTGCCCTCACCGATCGTGCCGCCTTCAACGAGCTCATTGCAGGCTACCACGCTCCCATTTTCAAGATCGGAGAGTTCTTGCTGCTGGCCGCCGTGGTATATCATGCCTTGAACGGCCTCCGCATCGTTCTCATTGACTTTTTGGGATGGAGCCCCAAACAGAAGAGCATGTTCTGGACCCTCTTCATTGTGGCGGTTGTCTTGATCGCTGTGGGAGGCTACCCCATTCTGTACTCGCTGGCCGACTACTTCTTCCTCGGCTAAGCTCTCCCTTCTGTCTGCCCTGCTTCGTTTGACCTCGATCTGTTATGGCTTCGCGCTCTGCTTCAAAATCCAACGCGCAGAACTGGTTTCTGCACCGCATCACCGGCACGTTTCTCATCTTTATGCTGATCACCCACTTCTGGGTACAGCACTACGACTACCAAACCGCAAGCGTCTCTCACGACGTAATTTCAACCGAGCAAATTGAGGAGGGCGTACTGCCCACCTACTCGGAAGAAGCCCAAGCGGCCGTTCAAGAACGCTTTGGCGAGGATGCTGAAGTCACCCCGTACGACGTGGTAATGCTTCGCTTGGCGGACCCCGTTTACGCCGTGCTCTGGAAAGGATTCAACATCTTATTTCTGATTGTTGCACTGCACCACGGCTTCTATGGCCTCAATAATGTGATTGCCGACTACGTACGAAACCCTATGGCCCGCAAAACGGCAAAAGTGCTTTCGTGGACGCTGGCCCTTGTGCTCCTTATTATTGGCACATACTCCGTAATGACCGCAGGCTGGTGACACTGGCACCGTTTCTTGTTGTGACCTGCTTCTGACTGTTTCGCTCATTTGTCTCCTGTACCACCATGACATTTTCCCATGATGTCGTTATTGTCGGCGCTGGCGGCGCGGGCCTTATGTCCGCTCTGTATGCCAAAGAAGGCGGTGCCGATGTCGCTGTTGTTTCTAAACTCCATCCGTTGCGGTCGCACACCGGAGCCGCACAGGGCGGTATCAGTGCGGCCCTTGGCAACGAAGAAGAAGACCACTGGCTGTGGCACGCCTTCGATACCGTAAAGGGGAGCGATTACCTGGGCGACCAAGACGCCGTAGAAGCCCTCTGCAAAGACGCCCCCCGCACCATTGTGGAGCTGGAGCATTACGGCGTTCCGTTCAGCCGAAACTCGGAAGGCACCATCTCGCAACGGCGTTTTGGCGGCCACACCCGCAACTTCGGCGAATCACCTGTACGCCGTGCCTGCCACGCCGCTGACCGCACTGGCCATACCATCTTACACACGCTCTACGACCAGTGCACCAAACAGGGCGTTCGCTTTTATGATGAGTTTCAGGTGCTCGACCTCATCATGACACCCGATGGCGAGTGCTCAGGTGTGGTGGCCTACGAAATCCTGACGGGCGAAATCCACACGTTCCACGCCAAGATCGTATGCTTTGCGACAGGAGGATACGGGCGCGCATTCAAAACGACCTCGAACGCACATGCCGGCACCGGTGATGGCATGTCTATTATGCTGCGCGCTGGCATCCCGCTCGAAGACATGGAGTTCGTTCAGTTCCACCCAACCGGACTGTATCGCCTCGGCATCCTCATTACAGAGGGGGCCCGTGGTGAGGGCGGCATTTTGCGCAACTCCGAGGGCGAGCGCTTCATGGAACGCTATGCGCCAACGGTCAAAGACCTGGCTCCGCGCGACATGGTCTCGCAGTGTATCTACAAGGAAATTCGCGCCGGGCGCGGCGTGAACGGCAAGGACTATGTTCACCTCGACCTCACCCACGTGGGCGATGAGGTGCTCGACAAAAAGCTCCCCGAAATCTCGGAGTTCTCGCGCACCTACATGGGCGTCAACCCCAAGCAAGAGCCCATTCCTGTTGCTCCGACGTGCCACTACGCTATGGGCGGCATTCCCACAGATGCGGATGGACGCGTAGAAACGAAAGAACGTGGCACGTCGGTACCCGGTCTCTACGCTGTAGGTGAGTGCGCGTGCGTGAGCGTGCACGGCGCCAACCGCCTGGGCACGAACTCGCTTCTGGAACTGGTAGTGTTTGGCCGCCGCGCTGGCATGACGATGGCCGAAGAAGTACGTAATGGGAAATCGCATGCGGCGCTTCCCGACAACCCAGAAGAAGACATTCGTACGCTGCTAGACGACCTGCTTGCAAACACGCCCTCCGACGGCGAACCCACGGTGAACGTTCGAACCGACTTGCAAGAGACCATGATGTCGAACGTCAGCGTCTTCCGCACCGATGAAACGCTAAGCGATGCGCTCAACGACCTGCAGTCGCTACGCAAACGAGCCCAAAACGTGGTGGTGGAGGACAAAGGCAAAAAGTTCAATACCGACTTGATGGATGCCGTGGAGATTAGCTTCATGGTCGATTATGCCGAAGCCATTGCCGCTAGTGCGCACTACCGCACCGAAAGCCGAGGCGCCCACTCGCGTGAAGACTATCAAAACCGCAACGACGACGACTGGCTACAGCACACGCTATTCTACAGCGACTGCAACGGCGAGTATGAGTTTGCCGACAAGGATGTGGTCATCACGCGATTCGAGCCGAAAGAGCGCAAGTACTAATTCAGCGGCCTCGTTTCGGGCCGGGCCGACTCTCTGCCCGGCCTTCCGGTCTTGCTCACCCTATCCCCTGCCTAACTTATGACACTGAACGTAGAAATAAAACGGTACAATCCGGAAGAAGACGACGCCCCCCACTGGGAGTCGTATGAGGTACCCGCCGATCCGCTCGATAGTGCATTGGCACTGCTGCTTCATGTGAAATGGCACATCGACGGCACACTGTCCCTGCGCAAAAGCTGCGCACACGGCATCTGCGGATCCGATGCTATGCAGATCAACGGCGAAAACAAACTGGCCTGCTCGGTGCTCGTGCAAGACCTCGTCGATGGCGATGGCGAAACAGTACGGTTTGCCCCTCTCCCGGCTGCGCCTGTCATCAAAGACTTAGTCATTGACCAAAGCCGCTTCTTCGAGAAGTACCGCGAAGTCAAGCCCTGGCTCATCAACGATACACCCGCACCCGAAACCGAACGCAAGCAATCACCGGCCGAGCACGAAATCATCGAGGAGGCCACCAAGTGCATCATGTGTGGAGCATGCACGCATGCCTGCCCAAGCACATGGGCCGACCCCGACTACCTGGGCCCCGCGGCTATGCTCAAAGCATACCGGTACACATTCGACACACGCGATAAAGCTGAAGGCGAACGCCTTGATGTTGTCGATTCGGAAAACGGCCTGTGGAAATGCTACACCATCTTTAACTGCAACGAAGCCTGCCCGAAAGATATTGACATCACGCGCTGGCTTTCGGCCCTGAAACGCCGATCCACGGTCACCGCGTAAACATCCTGCCCCCTTCTTTGCAGCCCTCCCCCAATGCGCCCCGCCTGTTATACAGCAGGTGGGGCGTTTGTCTGTTGCTGCCGTGGAACCTTTTGGTGGTTCATACGCATTTGCCCGACTGCTTTCCACCCCGCACAACCTGTATTGCCTGTATGGCCGATGCGCCTGTTATTCTGGGAATTGAAACCTCATGCGACGACACCGCCGCCGCAGTTATCGCTGGCAGCACGTTGCGCTCCAACATCGTGTCGTCTCAGCACGAAATCCACGCCGATTACGGCGGCATCGTACCCGAACTGGCCTCGCGCAACCACGAGCGCTACATCGGACCCGTCGTACAACAGGCGCTCGACGAAGCCGAGATCGATCCGTCTGAACTCGATGGCATAGCTGTTACCTACGGACCCGGCCTACCCGGTGCCCTGCTAGTCGGGCTCAGCTTTGCAAAGTCCTTTGGCTATGCCGCTGGATGCCCGGTGTGGGGCATCAACCATCTTGAAGGACACGTGTACTCGCCTCATATCGACGGTGCCGGCCCCAATGCGCCCTATCTGTGCCTCATCGTCTCGGGTGGGCATACCCAACTGGTGCACGTGAAGGAAGACTTTTCCTACACAACGTTGGGCCAAACCCGCGACGATGCTGCCGGAGAGGCATTTGACAAGGTGGCACAAATGTTGAACCTGGGATACCCCGGCGGTCCCGCTATTGATCGCCAAGCCGCCCAGGGCACTCCCACCTTCCACGATTTTCCACGCTCCCATTTTGACGACCTCTCGTTTTCCTTCAGCGGTCTCAAAACATCGGTGCTCTACTTCTTGCGCGACCTCCCTGACGACGAACGCGCAGCCTTCCTCAACGACCACCAGGCCGACCTCTGTGCATCTTTTCAGCAAGCCGTTGTAGATGTGCTGGTCGATGCGGTGCGCCGCAGCGTGGACCAGACCAAGGTGCACGACGTAGCCGTGGTGGGTGGTGTATCAGCCAACCGGCAGTTACGCACTGACCTACAACGCCTTGCCGATGACATGGGCATCCGCCTGCACCTGCCCGACTTAGCGTATTGTACCGACAATGCCGCCATGATTGCAACAGCGGCCCGCCTACGCTGGCACGCCGGAGCCCTTACTTCCACCCCCACCCTTGACATAGATCCTCGCCTCACACTCGCATAACCTGCGGGTATGTGTTTTTCGTTCTGCTGTTTTATTACCGTATGTCTAAACCCGACCTCAACGAAAGCCTCGAACAAGCCGCCCGCTTTTCCGACCGCCTGCCTTCGCTTTCCGAACCGCCAAGCGAAGACGATTTGCGTCCCTTGCGCGATCGAATTGACGATATTGACCAGCAGTTGGTTGAGCTGCTCAATGAACGGACGGCCTATGCGCACGTTATCGGAGCCATCAAAAACACCATTGGGATGCGGGCTTACGTACCCAGCCGAGAGGCCGAGGTCATGGAAAACATCATCACCCACAACAACGGACCGTTTACAGACAACGCGGTACGGCGCATCTTTGAGCAAATCGTTGAGGAAACACGCACGTTAGAACAACGCACGTACGAGGGCAAAACGGACTAATCCTCCTGTTCTTTCTATTCCACCAGTATGATGTATTCTCTAATCCGATGGGGACTGGCTATTGTCTTGGTCGTTGGCCTGCTCGTAACCGCGGGACTTGGGGTTATCACATTTGGAAGCAACACCCCCTCGTTTGAAGGCGAACGCACCGTCAAGATTCCAAGCGGAGCCTCGTTTGATGCAACAGTAGACAGCCTTGATACAGCAGGCCTCCTTCGTTCGCCCACTACATTTCGCCTTATTGGAACCGCCACCGGCTGGCGCGACCAAATCAAAGCCGGTCACTATGCTTTTGAGTCGGGCACCTCGAACTGGGATTTGCTCGATGTGCTGCGCAAAGGGTTGCAAACGCCGGTTCGTGTAAGCATTCCTCCCGGTACCGAACCCGAAGTAGCCGCTCGTGTGGCGGCCCGCGAAATGGCATTTGATGCCTCCGACTTCTTGCAAGCATTGCAAGACAGCAGCCTGGCTCACTCACTTGACACCACCCCAACCGATCTGTTCGGCTACATGCTGCCGGATACGTATCACTTCTACTGGCAGACCTCTGCCACAACTGTGGTGCGCCGCATTAAAGAATCATTTGATGCGTTCGTAGAACGTGAACTGATCGACGGGCTCAATACACAAGGCCTAAGCCCTCGCGAGGCCGTCATCCTGGCCTCCATCGTACAGTGGGAAACCAGTCTGGCCGATGAAAAACCACGTGTGGCGGGGGTCTACCTCAACCGCCTTGAAATTGATATGCCCCTACAGGCCGACCCAACCGTGCAATATGCCGTTATGGAGGCCGAAGGCAGCAAACGACGTCTTTTGTTTGTCGACTACGATATCGATCACGACTACAATACCTATCAGTTTCGCGGGCTGCCTCCTGGACCACTCACGAACCCCTCGCCGTCTTCGCTACGAGCTGTAGCCAACCCTGAGTCTCACAGCTACCTCTACTTTGTAGCCGACGGCAACGGCGGGCACACCTTTAGCCGCACGCTGCGCGAACACAACCGCGCCGCTGAGGACTATCGTCGTCTGATGCGCCAACGCCGTGCGGAGCAAAACAGCAACTAAT
>CAZZCI010000055.1:10087-11850 GCA_964653015.1 uncultured Rhodothermales bacterium | reverse complement strand
CCCATGTAGCGGAACATCATTTCACCGGAGAGGATCACCGAACTGGGGTTCACCTTGTCCATGCCCGCGTACTTCGGTGCGGTGCCATGCGTCGCTTCAAAGAGCGCAAGTCCGGTGTTGTAGTTGATGTTGGCGCCCGGAGCAATCCCAATACCGCCCACCTGCGCAGCCAGTGCGTCGGAGATGTAGTCGCCGTTCAGATTCATCGTCGCGATGATGTCGTACTCGGACGGACGCGTAAGAATCTGTTGCAGCATTGCGTCGGCAATCACATCCTTCACGATGATCTCGCGGCCATCGTCGAGTGTGATCACCTGCCATGGGCCGCCGTCGAGGTCTTCGGCCCCGTAGTCTTCTTTGGCCACCTCGTAGCCCCAGTCGCGGAAGGCGCCCTCGGTGAACTTCATGATGTTGCCCTTGTGCACAAGCGTGACGCTGTCGTAGCCGCGCTCAATGGCGTAGTCGATGGAGGAGCGCACCAGGCGCTTCGTGCCTTCTTCCGAGATCGGCTTCACGCCAATTGCCGTAGAGTCGGGGAAGCGGATGGTATCCGCCCCCATCTCTTCAATCAGGAACTTCTTAATCTTCTCGTTCTCAGGCGACCCTTCGCGATACTCAATCCCTGCGTAGATGTCCTCCGAGTTCTCCCGGAAGATCGTCATGTCAACCAGCTCCGGCTCGCTCACTGGCGAGGGGACCCCTTCGAAGTGGCGTACCGGACGCACACACGCAAACAGGTCGAGCTGCTGACGCAGCGCTACGTTCAGCGAGCGAATACCTCCACCGACGGGTGTGGTGAGCGGCCCCTTGATGGATACCAGATAGTTCTCAATCGCCTTGAGCGTATCGTCGGGCAACCATTCGTTGTACTCGTCTTGGGCTTTGCCGCCGGCAAAAATCTCCATCCATACGATTTCGCGGTCGCCATCGTAGGCGTGTTGCACGGCGCTATCGAACACGTTTTGTGCTGCCGCCCAGATATCGGGGCCAATACCGTCGCCTTCAATGAACGGAATAATGGGACGATCAGGAACGGTGAGTGTGTCGCCGTCTTTGCGAATGACCTCGCCTTCAGACGGCGGGGTGAGTTGGTCAAAGGATGCAGGCATATGAGATTGTGCCATTTAGTACGTGGAAAATAACGAGCACAGGGAATACAGCCCAGTCTAACGTAAGTTAGGAAAGCTGAGCCATCGTTACCGTTAGGATTCTGAAAATCCTGTGGGGGAACCGAGTCTGCCAACGGCTGCCTGCTGGGCTGTCTCACCTGTAACGTTGTAATGAGGAGCTACGGTTTATACACAACACAATCGGAGATGAGCCCCCTGTTTCCCCCCTACCTGTGTCCTCGTCGCGATGCTCTGCGTCGCGACGGGCGAATAGACGCTCTGCGTCCAACGTACCCCCCGAGGTAAAGAAACCAGGTGGCGAGTTGGGGACGCGGGAGCGTCCCAGCAGACATGGCGACGCGGAGGGGCCGTAGGTCATGCCGCTGGTGCATCGCCACAAAAGTGGAGATGGTGTCGCGTCCGCCCGTCATCCTGACGCCGCAGGCGGAAGCATCTCAACGCCAGCACCACACACTCGCCACCAACCGTACACGCAAAGCCCCCCTTGCACGCTTGGTGGCAGGGCAGCCCGACCGCAAGGCGCTGAGATACTTCACTCCGTTCACCATGACATTGTTTAGTTGGCTTCAATGTTCAATGACCGCCCAGGAGATCCGCTCCGCTTCTGATCCCGGGCTACAAGCCGCTAAACAC
>CAZZCI010000055.1:0-9987 GCA_964653015.1 uncultured Rhodothermales bacterium | reverse complement strand
CTATGTGTAGCCGTGGGCGGCCTTATTTTGTACGGCTTTTGGCCGCGCCTCACTGGAGAAGCCGCCGCCGATGACGAGCGTCCGGATGCCGACGATGTGGCGTCTTCGGTCGCACAAGTTGATGTCATTGAAGTGGAGCGCATGGACTTTCCCGTGCGCACGGAGGCTACCGGGCGCCTGGCGCCGTGGCAAACGGCCACTGTGAGTGCTCAGGTGGGGGGCGTGGTGCAAGAGCGTGCCGTTGAAGAGGGACGCTCGATTGCCGCAGAGGGACTCATTGTCCGCGTCGATGATCGCGAAACGCGCATTGAACTGGCCGAGGCCGAGGCCGAACTGATGCAGGCGCGCGCCGAGTACGCGGTCGAAACGAGCGGCGATGCGCTGCGCGCCCAAGCCAATCCGCCTGACACCAGCGCCGTGGCTGAGGCTCGGGCCGCACTTGAAGAGGCCGAAGCCCAGTTCGATGCTGGCACGCTGTCTCCTAACGAGCTGCAGCGCGTGCGTCGCCAGTTTGAGGTCGCCCAGATTCGGGCCGGCCTCAACCGTGAAGATGTGCAAGCCGCTACGTACGGACTCACCCAGGCCGAGCAGCGGGTGGAGCGGGCCCGTCTGCAACTCGAACGCACACACGTTACGGCTCCGTTTGGCGGACGCATCGCCGACCTGGAAACCGAGGTGGGGCAGCGCGTGGGGGCGGGCGAGCCCGTAGCAACCGTGCTCGATGACCGCCGCATGAAAGTGACGGTGCATGTCCTCGAAGAAGATCTGGTACACATCCAAGAAGGGGCTACTGCGCATGTGCATGTGGCTGCGCTCCAATCGGAGGACCAGCCCATAGAAGGCACTGTGTACGCCGTAAATCCGCGCATTGACGACGAACGCGGTACCGGGCGCGTTACCGTGTCGATCCCCAACCCCGACGGTACGCTGATGGCGGGGCTCTATGCTACCATCCGCCTCGAAACGCACCGCCTCTCCGATCGACTGGTTGTGCCGACTGATGCGGTGCTGGTGCGTCAAGGTCGCGATCTGGTGTTTGTTGTACAAGACGATCGCGCGCAGTGGACTTATGTGGAGCTGGGTGAGCGCTCGGGCGACTTTGTGGAAATCACCGATGGCCTACAGCCGGGTGATCTTGTGACGGTGGATGGCCACTTTGCATTAGCCCACGACGCTCCGGTAGAAGCCAGCGAGCCGGAATCAATCGCCATGCCGTAGCGCGGTGCCCTTATGAACCCCTTGCCCCTCGTTTCTGCCCTGTGACCTATGAAATCGTTCATTCGCCGCTGCATTGATCGTCCGGTGAGCGTGAGCGCGGTATGCATTCTTGTGGCCGTGCTGGCCGCAGCGGCTATCATTCGATTGCCGGTAGCCCTGCTGCCTGATCTGGGCTACCCCTCGCTTACCGTGTGGACGCCCTATCCCGATGTGCCGCCCGAACGGGTCGAGCGCGGCGTTACTGAACGCATTGAGGAGGCGGTGGCGGGCACGCAGGGCCTGCAGCGCGTAACCGGACGCAGTCAACTCGGCGGAAGTCTAGTGGAGCTGCGCTTCGGGTGGAACGCCGACCTGGATCTGGCGCTGCTAGAGGTACGCGAGGAAATCGACCGGCTGGGCAATGCCCTCCCCGATGCTGCCGAACGGCCCGTGGTGCTGCGTGTGGACCCGAGTGAGCGTCCCATTATGATGATTGCACTGCACGGCACGTCAGCCAACAGGGCAGACACGCAGCCGGTGGCGTCGGGAGACGACCGTACGGGGTGGCAAGACCTGGCACATCTCCGCCAAATTGGACGCGAGGTGGTCGCACGGCGCCTCGAACAGCTCGCGGGGGTGGCTCGCGTGCGCACCACCGGCGGGCATGAGCGGCAAGTAGATATCAATATGGATGCAGAGCGCTTGGCCCGGTATGGGCTGGGCGTGGGGGAGGTGGCACAGGCCCTGCGCGATGCCAACGCGGCCCTGTCGGGCGGTACCATCCGACGCGGACCGTTCCGATATGCGGTGGAGATAAGCGGCGAGTTCGAAACGCCCGCCGACATCGAGGAAACCGTGATCACACGCATTGGCGATGCCCCCATCCGTCTGCGCGATGTGGCCGAGGTGCGCCCCTCCGTTGAAGAGCGCCGCGGACTCGTGCGCCTGGATGGACGCGAGTCGCTCTTGCTGCTCGTCGAACGCACGCCCGACGCCAACACCGTGCAAACCGCCGAGGAGGTGCGCGAAGCCCTGGGGCCACTTCAAGACGAGCTCGCGGGTACCGAAATGAGCGTGGTAGTCGATGAAAGCACCTTCATCGAGGAGGCCATTGGTGGCGTTACGCAGGCGGTGCTTTTGGGCGGACTCCTGGCCATTCTGGTGCTGTTCGGCTTTCTGCGGCGCTCGCGGGCGCTGCTGGCTGTGGGCATCGCCATTCCTCTGTCGCTCGGCCTTACGCTCATCGGATTCGAGCTGCTGGGCATCACCTTCAACCTGATTGCCCTGAGCGGGCTGGCGCTGGGGGTAGGGCTGCTGGTGGATAACGCTATCATTGTCGTCGAAAACATCACACGGCTGCGCGAGGCCGGGCGCTCGGCCATCGAAGCCGCTTACGAGGGCACCGCCGAGGTGGCCGGAGCCATTGCCGCCAGCACCCTTACCACCATCGCAGTGTTTCTGCCCATCACGTTTGTGGAGGGCCTGGCCGGACGCCTGTTCCGCGATCAATCGATGGCGGTGGTGGTAGCCCTCATCGCGTCGTTGCTGGTGGCGCTGGCCGTGGTGCCGGTCATCATGAGTCGCGAGCGCAGCGCCCCCGCCTCCTCGCAAGGCTTCGGACTGCAGCCGCTGCTGCAGGGCTACGAAGGCGGCTTGCAGTGGTGCCTCGATCGTCCCAAGCGCGTGCTTGGCGGTGCCCTCTTGCTGTTGGTGGGAGCCGGACTCCTGGCGATCATGCTGCCGCGCGAGGTGGTGCCCGCTGCCGATCAAGGCCGGGTGGAGGCGCATCTGACCCTTGAATCCGGCGCCGATCTGCCCTTTGTAAGCGAGCGCGCCGCCCTCGTAGAAGAGGCCGCCCGTGAACAGGACCTGGCCCATCACATCCTGGCCGACCTGGGCGAACGCACCGATGCCCGCCTCGAACTCGACCCGCGTCCGCCCTACGAAGGCGACCTCACGTTTATCCTGCCCGATGATGTGGATGCGCCAACAGCCACGGCCCGGCTCGAAGCTCTGGACCTGCCCAATGACATGACCATGGATGTGCGTCCGGCCCAAACTCAGCTAGAGGCGCTGCTAGTGGCAGGGGGCGCCGATTTGCACATCGACCTGGTAGCCGATGAGGAGCGTCCGCCCGAGCCCGTCATTGAGGAAGCGCTGGCTGCCCTCCGCGCGGAGTCTGCTCTGACGGGCGTGCAGCGCGCCGAGGCGCAAGACGTACCAGGCTATCGGCTGATGTTTCGGCGGGATAACCTGGCCCGCTTTGGTGTGACGCCCCGACAGGTAGGCGACCAGCTAGAGGCTGCCGCGCGCGGCCACCGGGCCACCGAACTGCGTCAGATTGGCGAAGAGGTGCCCATTATGGTGCGTCACCAGCAGGCGCGCTCCATTGAGGCGCTGCTAAGCCAGCGGATTCCCACCTCGGGCGGACTGCTCCCGCTGCATCGGTTTGTGGAGGCGGAGCGCATTGCGCTGCCGGCCGGATTGCTGCGCACCGACCAGACGCCTGTTGCTCGCCTCAATGCGGGCATCGCTGCAGAAGCCGACCTGCGAAGTGCTCTCGATGCCATCGACACCGCATTAACACCGGTGCTTGCTGATGTGCCCCGCGCTCGGCATCAGATTGGTGGGGCCAGCACGGCCTTTCGTGACGGGCTTGTGGCCATGGGGTGGAGCCTGCTCCTCAGCCTCCTGCTTGTTTATCTTATCCTGACGGCCCAGTTTGAGCGTCTGCTGCAGCCCTTTGTGATCCTGGCTACCGTACCGTTGGCGGCGGCAGGGGTGGCCCTGGTGCTAGGTGGTACCGGACAAACGATCAATCTGATGAGCCTCACCGGATGTGTGGTACTGGTTGGCATTGTCGTGAACGATGCCATCATCAAGGTGGACTTTATCAACCAGCGGCTGGCGCGGGGCCTGCCCCTCCGCGAGGCCATCACCGACGCCGGAAAAGCGCGCGTCCGCCCGATTCTGATGACCACCGTGACGACAGCACTCGGCTTGCTGCCGCTGGCGCTTGGACTGGGCGCAGGTGCCGAGTTGCGGGCTCCCCTGGCCATTGCTATTGTAGGCGGCCTGCTCAGCGCCACCGTGCTTACGCTCTTTGTAGTGCCGGTGTTGGTGCAAAGCGTGGCGCGCGTGTCATGGTTTGGAGATGCGTAGAGCATGACAGATAGGACGCGCAATCAGCACTTTCTATCATAACAAACTCTGCTCAACCTGACAACGAACTACCAAGGTAGTATTAATTGAAGTGTAGGGATACAATTGGCCAGCACTAACGACCTCGTGCAAAAATACACATAGCAACAAACTATTATGTCCGCCTCCTTTTGCCGATCCACGATTCTCGCTACAGTACGCAACCTGCTCATCGGGGGGGTGCTTATGCTCGTGGGCACGACCTCTGCATCTGCAGCCGCGCCGCAAGACAGCGTCACCGTCACTTTTGAAGTAGTGGTGCCTGAAGATACACCCGAAGAAGATTCCGTTTTTTGGAGCAGCTCGCTCAACAGTTGGGACCCTGGAGCGGATGCGACTGGCTTTGGTGCCCAGGATGAATCCATGCCGTTAGAACAGATTGCCGACCACACTTGGCAGATTGACGTATCTGCGCCTGCCGGGGAGGAAGTGCAGTATAACTACACACGGGGAACGATCTTTCGGGTGGAGGGCGCGCCCGACTATACGCATCCCGAACTGCGAACTGCTGAATTCGATGCGCCCAAGACCATCCGCGACACGGTAGCCGTGTGGCGCGATCAGCCACCGCCCGAGCTAGCTGATCAGTGGCCACGTGTTGACCTTACGCCTGCCGAGGTCAAACTTGTGAGCGGCGAGACGCCTGTTTCCCAACGAGGGACCTTCCTACAGCCGCTGGATGCAATGCAGCCGTTTCTTGACCTCCCGCCAGAAGCTACGGCCATCCGGGCACTGCCCGAGGGCGTAAGTGATCCGGTGATCTACCCGCAGCGCATGGCACGATCTGGCACTGGGATCCCGGATTACCTGCTCATCATCGCCGATCAGCGGGATGAGGAACAGTGGGATGTGTACATCGACCTGGAGCGCGACCGTCAATTTACAGAAGACCACCGTGTATTTACACTCGAATCGGATACGTCGGAAGCGGAATGGACAGGCACCGTGCCTCTCACCGAAAACGAGGTGGCACTGGCACAACGCGACTCGGTTGAAATCACCCTGCGGCGTATTGTTGAGGTGCCTGAGCAGATTAAGCAGCAAGTGGGCGAGGATATGCCTACTTTCACAATCCAAACGCCGTATAATCATCGCGTAGGTGCGATCAACAGTGACACACTTGCCGTGTCAGCGCCGTGGGGCGCCCGCTTCAGCAACTTCTTTTATGTGACCATAGACCGCGATGGCGATGGTACAACAGACATCGGGTCGGGCTCGAACGAGGTGGCCATGCTTGATCGCCAAAGCATGTTTAGCCAGCAGCGTTATTTTATGACGCCCACATTCAAGCTCGGAGATGCATGGTGGCAAGTCGCAGACCTTGATCCTACCGGCACCGAACTCATGCTACGTCCGGCAGAGCCCGAAACCGAACAGATGGCCATTCGCGAAGGAGGGCCTGCGCCCGACTGGGAGGCTACCACGCTTGATGGTACGCCTATGAGCGGTGATGCGCTCGAAGGCCAGTATGTGCTGCTCGACTTCTGGGGAAGCTGGTGCGCACCATGCATCACCGCACTGCCCAAGCTGGCCGATGCCTACGACCAATTTGGAGGTGAGCAGTTCGAGATTGTTGGGTTTGCGTATGAGCCCAAATCCTCCCTCCGCCAAACGATGGAGGAGTACGATATCACCTGGCCGCAGGTGCTCGATGAGGACGGCTCGTACGGCGATCAGTTTGCGGTGCGCGGCTATCCCACGTATTATTTGGTGGGTCCGGATGGTACCATTGTGGCCACAGGAAGCGACCTACGTGGCGACAGTCTTGTGGAAACGCTGGAGTCGTTCCTTGAGTGAACTTCGGCGTGTCGCAAAGAGCGTCCAAGAGGATACATCAGCCCGTGACACTAGAACGCTGGTGCTTCCTGAACGCCCAATACACGTGTCTCACCAAGTGGCCTACTTCTGAATAAACACCTGATCAAACCCCTGTTGCCCCCACACGGCCTTCACCTATGATCACAACGGTTATCCACATGCTGAAGCGCCCCGTTGCCATCATGGCGTGGGCAGTGGCCCTTCTTTTGGCCGGAAGCTGGGCGGCTACCGAGGTGCCGTTGGAGTGGGTGCCTCAGGTGGAACTGCCTGTTGTGAACGTGAGTGCCTCGTGGCCCGGCGCCTCGCCCCGTGCGATGGAACGCTACGTGACCGCCCCCATCGAACGGGCGGGGCAGGCCGTAGAGGGCACCGCCCACGTCGAAAGCCTCTCGCAGGAAGGGCAAACCACCGTCACGCTGGAGGTCGACGAGTCGGTCGACCTGGGTCCGTACGTGGCACGGCTGAATGAAGAGTTGGCGCTTGTGCGGCAGGACCTGCCCGACCGCGTTACCCCGCGCCTCACGAAGCAAATCCCCGAAGAACTACGCGATGAGCAAGGCTTTATCACACTCCAACTGGTGGGCCCGCAGCCACCTGGCACGTTGCGCCGCTGGGCCGACGACCACCTCTCGCCTCGCCTGCAAGGACTGCCCGGCGTAGCCGACGTAACGGTGCGCGGCGGTACCGAACGCGAGTTGCTCGTGCGCCTCGATCCCGATCGATTGGCCACCTATGGCCTCTCGCCCGGCGCCATTCAAGGACACCTAGCCGAGGCCTTTCGGGATAACGTGTACGGACGCCTGCGCGGTGGCGGCGAGTCAGCCCTACTGCTTAGCCCGGCTGAAGGATCGGTCGACGTCCTACGCAGGCTCATCGTAAGCAACGATTTAGGCACACCCGTCCGCCTCGGCGACATCGCTCGCGTGCAGCGCGGGCCGGCCCCCCGACGCTCCATCAGCCGCATCGACGGACAGCCCGTCGTTACGCTTACCCTCGACCGCGCCCCGGCCAGCCACATGCTCGATGTGGCAAGCGCTGTCGAAGACGAACTCGACCGCCTCGAACCCCAGCTCCCCGAAGACGCCCGGCTGCTCATTGCCGACGACCGCAGCGAGTCGGTGCGCGCTGAGTTGCGTGACTTAACGTGGCGCGGCGGGCTTGGTCTCGTGCTGGTCGCGCTCGTGCTGCTCATGATGCTGCGGAGTGTACGGGCCGTGGCGGTGGTCATGTTTAGCGTAGCGGTGGCCCTGGCCGTAGGCATTGCCTTGATGGGACCACTTGGGCTTACGCTGAATCTGCTCACGCTGGCCGGTCTAGTCCTGGTGTTTGGGATCCTGGTAGACAACAGCGTGGTGATGGTCGAGCAACTCATGCTGCAACGCGACCGGCTGTCCGTGCGCGGCCATACAGGACTGGACCTGGAAGCTGCCGCCACGCAGGCCTCCTTACGCGCCGTGTGGCTTCCGCTCGTGGGGGGCACCTGTACCACCATGGCCGTAATGGCCCCGCTGGTGTACCTCAGTGGCGACCTACGCACCCTGTTTTTGCCGTTTGGAATGCTCACGGCCATCACCCTCGCAGCCTCACTGATTACCGCCGCCATAGTGGTGCCCGTTATGAGCCGCTGGCTGCCCCCACCCGAGCCCGGCTGGCGTCTCCCTCGCTGGATGCGGGCCACCATCCACGCCCCCTTTCGCTGGGCCGCCCGCTTCCCCACATCCACTGCTCTCGTACTGCTGCTCACCCTGGGCACCCCGCTCTGGCTGCTGCCCACGCACATTGACGCCACCGAAGACGAAACCAGTCCACAGGCCCGATGGGCTGGGCTCTACAACGCCACACTGGGCCATGACACCGTGCAAGACCTGCGCGAGTGGACCGACCCGGCCCTCGGAGGCGTACTGCGTCCGTTCTTTCAGAATACCGACTTTGGTGATCAGTGGGACTTTGACACCACGCCAGAGGTGCGCGTCAACCTGGGCTTTCCGCCGGGCAACCCCATCCACCGGGCCGACTCGCTCATGCAGCGGTTCGAACAGAAAGCCCTTGCCTCCGAATCCGTTGAGCGCACCATCACGCGCATCAGCGACCGCAATGCCTCGCTCCGCGTGCAATTTTACGATGGCACACTGGATACCGCCGAGCCGTACCTGGTGCGCGAACGACTCATCCAGGAGGCCGTGCTGCTGGCCGGTATTCGCGTATCCGTGGGTGGGCTCCTGCCGCAAGGCTACTTCAGCGGCGTAGGGGGCATGGCCTCTGGGTTTACGGTGGAGGCGCACGGATCCAACTACGATGACCTGGAACAGCTCACCGAGCGGTTCGCCGAGCGCCTGAAGGCTGGAAGCCGCCGTGTCGCTGAGGTCAACACCAACGCGGGCCGGTTTGGACGACAGCAGCCGCGCGAGGTGCTGCATCTTGACTGGCGTGCCAACGCCATGGCCCGTACCGGCATTGGCGCACAGCGCCTGGCCACCGAACTTCGCCCCTTACTCTCAACACGCTTCCCCGCCCTTTTTGCCGACGTTGCCGACGAAACGCACCTTCCTGTCCGCATCAAAGTGGCCGATGCCGATGCCATTGACATTGCTTCGTTCATAGATCGCCCGCTCCCCATCACCGACTCGGTAGAGGTAAAGCTCAAAAGCGTATCTACCTACGACGTGCAGGAAGTGCCCAGTCAGATTGAGCGCGAAAATCAGCAGTACAAACGATACATTCGCGTCGATTATCGGGGCCCCCATCGCATGGGCAGCGAGTACCTCGATGAGATGCTCGAAGGCTTTCAAACGCCGCCCGGCTATCGTATTGAGCGCGGCGAAGGGGCATTTTTCTTCACCGAGGACACCCAGGATGCCTTTCTATGGGTGCTTGCGGCCACACTGCTCCTCATCCTGCTGGTGACGGCGTTCGTGTTTGAGTCGTGGCGCCTGCCTGCGCTGGTGCTGATCAGCCTGCCGATGGCATTTATCGGACTAGCTGCGGGCTTCTGGTGGGCCGACGTAGCCTTTGCCGAGGGGGCCTTCATTGGGACTGTACTGCTGGTGGGGCTGGCGGCCAACGATGCCATTTTGCTGACCGACCGCTACCGGCAGTTGCGCACCACCCGTCCGCATGGCCGTCCCGATGTGCAGATCCGGCTGGCTGTGCGCGAGCGCCTGCGTCCAATGTGGACCACCACCATCTCGACGTGTGTTGCGATGCTTCCGCTGTTGGTCTTTCCTGCTGACAATGAGTTCTGGGTCGGTCTGGCTGTTACGGTTACAAGTGGACTTTTGGCAGTTACGCTGCTGGCGCCGCTAGCCACGGTGGCGGTGCTGTCGCTTCCTGAACGCTGGCGCCGCTCATCGGCTTAAAATCCTTTTTCCTACAACCATAACTGCGATGAAAACAAGTAACTCGAACACGTTTATTCACGCCCTCATCGGAGCAGCTGTAACTTTTGTACTCTCGTTCAGTGGCATTTCGCCGATCCTTGGCGGGGCGATAGCCGGCTATCTGGAGAAAAAAGACGGCTGGTACATCGGTGCTATCTCAGGGGCCATGGCGACGGTACCCATCCTGCTGGCCGTGCTGTTTGTCGGGTTTGTCATCGCCGGTTTTTTGACGGCCATCGCCGAAGGGATGGCTGGAATCCTGGTCGTCCTCGCGTTCCTGGGGATGGTGCTTTTCGTCGCTGGATTTGTGATCGCCCTGAGCGCGCTGGGCGGGTTTCTAGGGGTGAAAATGCGCGAGGACCTTGGGTAGTGCTGTCGTACAGCGGGCTTCAAT
>CAZZCI010000054.1:9323-11931 GCA_964653015.1 uncultured Rhodothermales bacterium | reverse complement strand
ACAAAGGCTTGATGGGCCTCTCCGCCAAGGGCGTCATTCAACCGCGCCAGCACCGCTGCCGGATCATCGTTCAGGAGAGCGCCAGCATCCAGCACCAGCCCTGGGAACGTCGTGCTGTGCAGGCACCCATCGTCATCCGGCGTCTGCACCGTGTACGCTCCACCGTCCAGTTGAAACCAGTCGATGCGGCCCTCCGCAATCTGCCACACCACATACTCCTGCACGCCATTGCGCCGATACGCACGCTTTTTGTCGTGCAAGTCGTACGCTGCGCTGCTGTGTGCTACCTCTACCACCAACTCCGGTGGCCCCTCGATGTAATCCTCCTCGTTGATGCGCGACTGCCCGCCGCGTGCTTCATCAATGCGCAAAAGAGCATCGGGCTGCGGCTCGTTGTCGAGGTCGAGCTGCACGGTGGCGTTGTCATGCACGGTAACGCCTGGAGTTTGAATCGCATAGGTACCCAACCATGTGGTAAGGTACGCATGAGGCTGGCTATGCTGTCTTGCTGTTACCGGAGATGGCATATACACTATTCCTTCGATAAGTTCAGCTTTCTTGACATCCGGCATCGCCTCGTAGCGCCGCTCAAACTCACGACGCGTGAGCCGGTCGCCGTTTTTAAGCTGGGGCGGAGCCGATACGGCAGTGGGCATAGCCATGATACAAAAGGACCGGTGAAGCATACGGCGGATATGCAGGATCTCCTGCTTTGTGCAGAAACGATGGACCTGCATGAGAGATCCCTTCGTTGGCGCTGCTACTCCGCATCTGCATGGGTCTGCTCGATGTACCGATCCACGGCATCCTGTAGCACCGGCAGTGGCACCGAGCCGTTGGACAGCACTACATCGTGGAAGGTGCGTACGTCGAAGTCATCGCCCAGAGCGCTCTCGGCTTCGGCGCGCATATCGCGAATCGCCAGTTCGCCAATTTTGTACGCCAGCGCCTGCCCCGGCCAGGCAATATAGCGGTCGACCTCGGTGGTGATGTTGTGCAGCGATAACGCCGAATTCGCAGCCATGTAATCAATGGCCTCCTGACGGCTCCAATCCAGCGCATGCATGCCGGTGTCAACGACCAGACGCAGGGCACGCCACATCTCGTAGGTGAGGCGCCCAAAGTCGCTGTACGGATCCTCGTAGAAGCCGTCCACTTCCAGGCCCAGCCGCTCAGCGTAAAGCGCCCATCCCTCCACAAACGCGGTAAAGCTGGAGAAGCGACGGAACGGCGGCAAGTCCTCTAGCTCCTGCTGCAGCGCAATCTGCAGGTGGTGCCCCGGCACGGCCTCGTGTAGCGAGAGGGCCTCCACCTCGTAGAGCGGACGGCTTGCCAGGTCGTGCGTGTTCACGTAGTAGAATCCAGCACGCGTGCCGTCTCCTGCCGGGCGCTGGTAGTAGGCAGTGGTGGTGCGCGGGGCGATGTAGTCGGGTACCGGACGTATTCCGTAGGGCATGCGCGGAAGGGTTTCGAAAAGCTCAGGCAGAGCACCGTCCATGCGCTTGAGCACGTAAGCCACCTCTTTCATAAGCTCCTCGGGCGTATCCGCATAGAACTGATCGTCGGTGCGCAAGAACTCGACGAATGCATCGAAGTCATCATCAAAGCCCTCGGCCTCCACGATCTTCATCATCTCATTGCGGATGCGCTCAACCTCCTCTAGCCCGGTTTGGTGGACCTCCTCAGGGGTCAGGTCGAGCGTGGTGAAGTACCAGACGCGATGCGAGTAAAAGTCCTCGCCGTCAGGCAGATCGGCCGCGGCAATCGTTTCGCGTGATGCAGGGATGTATTCACCTTCCATGAACTCCAGGAACGCCTCGTAGCCGGGCACCACAGCCTCCATGATAGCCGCTTTGCCCTCGTCCTGCAGCCGCTCTTGCTCTTCTTCAGAGATGCGGCTTGGAAACGACTCGAATGCATCGTAGAGTTGATGATCGGTGGGGTCATCAACGATGTGTGGGGTGATGGCGTCTTGCGCATCCTCAAGCACAATAGCGGGCAGCACGTATCCCTGTTCGATGCCCGTACGCATAATGGTGATGTGCTCCTGGGCATAGCGGTCAAACGCCTGCAGCCGCGCGATGAAGTCCTCGTAGTCGGCTACCGTATTCAGCGGCATGCGGTCGGCCAGCTGCGGAAACGAGATATGGAAGCCGCTGCGGTTGCTGATGGGCATCAGGTAGGTGCGGAAGTCATGCTCGGCGATGCGCCGCTGCAGCACCTGCGCAAAGATGTCGTAGTTGACCTGGTCGTCGCGGTCGAGTGCGCTGCGGTCGATGTTCTGCAGCTGCTCCAAGAACGCCTCCTCCTGCTCGCGCTCCGCCTGTGCGGCGGCCACACTCACCTCTGGAAGTCGGTCGTTGTACGCGTGCACGCCAACCGACGTCGCGAAGAGCGGGTTGGTCTGCAGCCGGTACTGCCACGCCTCATCAAACAGGTCGTGGAGCGTATCGGACGGACTCTGTGCTGCACTGGGTACGGCCAGTGCAAGCAGCAAGCACACAGTGAAAGGGAGGCGAAGCAAGTTGCGCATAGCAGCACAGGGATGGATCCATAAAGCACGGACTCACAACATAGCGAGCGCACGGCTTTTGTGCCAGCCCTCACC
>CAZZCI010000054.1:0-9223 GCA_964653015.1 uncultured Rhodothermales bacterium | reverse complement strand
ATAAAGCACGGACTCACAACATAGCGAGCGCACGGCTTTTGTGCCAGCCCTCACCATGCGGACAGCAATGGCATTATCAACTGCTTCTGTGCGTCACAGCATCACACGCCCGTGCGCGCCAGTTCGCGGAGTCGCGCCACACGTTCTTCGGTCGACGGATGCGTAGAGAAGAGGCTTCGCAGCCCACTTAGTGCTCCAGAAAACGGATTCACAATAAAGAGGTGCGACGTCGCCTCGCTACCACCCTGCATAGGGCGCTGTTGAGCGGCGGCCTCCAGCCGTTGTAACGCATTGGCAAGCCCGTGCGGATTCCCTGCAATGCGAGCACCGTCGCGGTCGGCCACGTACTCGCGCGAGCGCGAAATTGCCATCTGAATTACAATAGCCGCTAGCGGAGCGAGAATCATCATCAGTAGCATGCTTACGATATTCTGGTCACGCCCGCCGAAAAAGAATCCGAAACGCGCCAGGAGGGTGATTGCCGCGGCCATCGTCGCGGAGATGGATGAGATCAGGATGTCGCGGTTTTTGATGTGAGCCAGCTCATGGGCAATCACGCCCTCAAGCTCTTGGCGATTCATCATACGCAGCAATCCCTGGGTGACAGCCACGACTCCGTTTTGCGGGTTGCGCCCGGTAGCAAATGCGTTGGGCTGATCTTGCGGAATGATGCACACCCGTGGCATGGGCAGATCGGCCTGCTTGCGAAGGCGATCGACCATATCGTACAGTTCAGGTGCTTCAGACCGCTGTACTTCTTGCGCACCGTGCATTTTTAGCACGATGGAGTCGCTAAACCAGTAGCTGAAGAAGTTGAGTCCAAGCGCAATGACAAGGGCAATGGTCATGCCGCCGGTGCCGCCAATAGCACTGCCTACCAGAGCAAACAGCACAATCATGAACGCCATCAAGGCGGTGGTACGAAGAATACGCATGGCAATACAGGGGGTTGGGGAACGATACATCAGCGCTATTGCGATGCATCTGCACACACACCAAACCCTGTGCCGCGCCCTCCTTTTCTGCCGATCTGACAGTGAGGCGTTACGGGGTTGTCAAACGGTCTCACGCCATACAATGCGAAGGTCAAGCTCCGTCTCTCCTTCGATAGCAAGGGCCTTAGCAGCGGCCGCTGAGATCTCCATGCCATTGACGCTGCGGTCTACAACCCGTACAAACACATGCGCCCCTGTGTCAGGGTGCGAAAGCAGGAGCACAGCACCATAGGACAATGTCCCATGACTCACAACATACGATGTTGGTTCGTATGCAGCACCGCTGGCGGTAAGGCGGCCTTCAAACGAATCGGGAAAAATCGTGACTGATTTGGTGGTATCGGGAGCGGCCCAGGTGTCGAGAAGGGTGGACTGTTGGCTGGGTATACGCAGCTCCTGCCCGACCGAAATGGTGGGGGCGTCTAAATCGTTTGCTGCCTGCAACCTGCGCACGCTCACCCCATACTCGCCTGCAATGCTGTACAGCGTTTCCCCTTCTTCAACGGTATGCCCATCAGCCCGGACCCGATCGACAGGCACGACGACACGATCGGGCAGTGCATCGGGGCGATCGTTCCAGTGCCACAACGAGTCGGCAGCAACACCCGTACGGAGCGCTAAGTCGATCCAGGTTGCCCCTTCAGGACGTTCGACCTCGGTTCGATCTGGGTGCTCCTCACGAGGCACGGAAGCTCCTTCGTGTTCAGAGGTCGGCACCTGGTTGTCTGAATCGGCAGAAACGGTGTCGGGGGTTGGTCCTGCGGACGGCGCTTCTGCAGCCTCATCAGGGGAGGATGTGTCTGCTGGATCCTCCTCTGCCGCAACGGGGGGCAACTCATCGGCAAGGGTCCACTCCGAATCGGTGGTATCTTCCGCCGGGGTCTGCTCACCGGAGGAGGCAGCGGCCTCACCGAACGGACGGATGCGAAGCGTATCCCCAATAGCAAGGTCGGTGACATCCTCTAAATCATTCCAGGTCTGCAAATCTTGCACAGAGGCTCCTGACTCCTGACCGATCCGAAAGAGCGTGTCGCCTTCTTTTACGACATAGGTGCTATCTGAAATAGCTTGTGCGGAAACCGGAGAGGCGAACAGAGCACTCATGAGGAGCAGACTCCCAACTCCTTGTAAAAGCAATTGCATAATGGCATAGGGATTCGTCCAACAGCAGGTGGGAGAGCTACGCGTTAGAACCCAACGCCTCGGGCTTGCATGAGCGCGTCTTGTAGCTCTGACAAGTTTTTGCGATCGTGTTGCTTCTGAGCCACGGCAATGCCTTGCTCATAGGTCTCAATGGCCTCGTCGGTACGGTTAAGTTGCTCATAAAGCTTACCCAGGTGGTAGTACGTACCGAGATAGTCGGGATGGTCGGCCACTAGGTCTTCGAAATAGGAAAGGGCGGTTTCCGTTTTGTCTTGTTTCAGATATTCCTGTGCAAGCGCAAACCGGGTGAATGGATCGTCGGGGTCTTCGTCGAGAAATTCGTGGAGGCGAGCAAGGCGATCCATAGACATCATCAATCACAGACAAAAGAGTACGGACGAATCCGATACGAAGCAGCCCGGGCAAGTGTGCCGCTGACGTCCGAACAGCTTATGGTGAGGTTGTGGTGTTGGCTTCGGTCATGGCTTCGCCGTGCGAAACAATGAGATGAAGCGGCGCTTGGCGGACCGTCGAGATGTACACTGGGTCGGCCATCCCTAAAACAACCGGATACGTGTACGACTCGATGCGCTGGAAGAAGTACTCGACTGTAGAGGGTGTAGCATCATCGGTTTCACCATCAGGCGCATCTACGTGGGTCCACGTGAGTAGCGGGTCGAGCGGATCGAAAAACAGAACGGCCTGCTCTTCGGCCCCGCTGTCAAAAGCTTTGCGTAGGCCATTCTGTGTTTGTCCACGCCGTTCGCCAAGCAGCGTTTGCAGATTAAACTGAAGCGCGTTATGGTCGGTGTGGGCAAGAATACGTCCAAACGTGGATTGGCGCTCGGGCCGGTCTCCTCCAACGAGCAGGATACAGGGCCCCGGCTCAGCAAGCACTGCCGTACAGTGGGCATCAAAGCGCGTACCCGCATGCGAAATCGTAGGAACAGGGGATGTCTTTGGATCTGAGGTTGAATCGGTCATAGAGCCGGTACCACCCGCATTATTGGTGTAGATACGGTGAATGGGTGTCACAGCAGATGCATTGTGGATGTTCCAGCTTCGTTTGGCTGTCTCTTGCCCGGCACACAGTGTATGATCGGAACTTGTATAGAAGGGTAATCCTACAGCACACGACCTAGTATTCCTACGATTGCTATCTGTACTCATGCCCGAGGCCACGGTGCAAGCCTCCATTCGGCTCGACCACATCCGCCACAATGTGGATGTGCTGGGTAGCCAGTCTCAGCCAGCCCGCCTCATGGCCGTGTTAAAGGCGGATGCGTATGGACATGGGTTACCGACGGTGGCCAGCACACTCGCCAATGCGGGGGTATCGGCATTTGCGGTGGCTCGCGTGCACGAAGCAGTTGCCTTGCGCAATGCGGGGTTGCGTGGTCTCATTCTGGTACTGGCCCCCCCTACCGTGGACGAGCTGCCGCTGTTTGTGCGCCATGCCCTACACGCCTCCGTTACCAGTCCTCAGGTGGCCGAACTACTCATCAACGCTTCCCTATCGGCCCCATTGCCCATTCACCTTAAGGTGGATACAGGCATGCACCGGCTAGGTGTTGATGCGACGCAGGCGGCCTCCTGGTGGACGCGCCTCCACAACGCCCCAAGCGTTCGTCCAGATGGCGTGTATACACACCTTGCCACCGCCAACACCCCCGACCACCCACTTAATGAGACCCAATTGCAACGCTTTCAACAGGTGTTGAAGGCCCTTTCGCCGTCTCCTCATACGGTCCACGTAGCGAATACAGATGCCCTCGTAAACTTACAAGAGACCCTCCCTAAAAATACTCAGTATGTTCGGTGTGGGCTTGGCCTGTACGGACTTACATCTACGCCATCTTCTCCATCTATTTCCCCTGTTCAGGATGCCCTGCGTCCGGCGCTTGCTTTGTCAGCGCGTGTCTTGCATGTACACACGGTACCACAGGGTGAGACGGTGTCGTACGGTGCCCAGTGGACGGCCTCTCGTGATACCTGTATAGCCACCATTGGAATTGGCTATGGCGATGGATATCCGCGTGCAGCCACTGGAAAAGCCGAGGTGCGCGTGCATGGCACCCGACGCCCACTCGTGGGTACAGTATGTATGGATTTGTGCATGGTCGATCTTGGCGCCCCCACCAGCCCACTCGCACAGCGTACCAATCCGGGTGACCATGTCGTCATTTTTGACGAACAAGGGCCAACGTTGCATGAGGTGGCAGCCTGGAGCGGCACGATTCCGTATGAAATCTGTTGTCAACTAGCCCCGAGGGTTCCCCGTACTTACTTGGACCGCGACACCGTCTGTACAGGCCCTCATGGAACAATATAGAACGAGTATCATCGTTAATTTTACTGTCCTCATGCCATTGATTGTTAAATGTGGCTCTTTCCTTGAGCTGCACAGCAACGCTGTGCTTTAGAATCATACCGTCTTTGGCCCGTTGTACCTGTAGCCCGTTGGTCTCGAATTGTCCTTCTTGGCTACCGAGACCACGTGTCCTTGCCGCGCTACTGCAGCGTGCTGCATCTTAGCCTGCCGTTCTGTATACGTACAGGCTCGTCGCTACCAGACGGTCCCCTTTGATTGCTTGTTTTCCTCCTTTAATTTCTACAATCTTATGCCAACTACTGCCAACCCCGAAGATATCAACATTCTCGTTGTCGATGATGAAGAGGGGGTCCGTGACTCACTCGACATTTTCTTGAGTGCTGAAGGATACAGCGTCCAAACCGTCGAAAGCGGAGAGGAAGCGCTGGAAACGGTATCGCCCGATACCAACCTCATCATTCTCGACATTATGATGCCCGAAATGGACGGGTTCGAAGTCTGTAAAAAGCTGCGCTCTCGCGTAGAAACGGAAATGATCCCGATCATCTTCCTGAGCGCCAAAGATGAGGTCAAAGACCAAATTGAAGGGCTGACAATCGGGGCCGACGACTACCTCGTTAAGGAGGTGGGCCGCGACCAAGAAACCATGAAGCAGCTTTTGCTTGCCCGAGTCAAAGCTGTATTGCGTCGTTCTGGCATTGAGGAAAGCAGCGTCATTGAGCAGGGCGACCTTACCATCTACGAAGATGAGTATAAAGCTCATCTTAACGGTGAGGACCTGGAGCTTACGCTCACCGAGTTTGAGCTGCTGCGTTACCTGGTCCGCCACGACCGCAAAGCTTTCACGCGTCAGCAACTGCTCGAAACCATCTGGAAAGACCACATGATGGTTACCGAGCGTACGGTGGATGCACACATCAAAAACCTGCGAGAGAAGCTTGGCGACTTCTCCGAACGCATTCAAACCGTGCGTGGCGTTGGATATCGCTTTGTGCCTGAGGATAGTGAAGCCGAACGCTCCAACGCGTAGCGTTGCGTCCTACACGATCTGCCTGTGGCCTGGATGTACCGTTGCGTACTCCAGGCCTTTCTTTTTGTCTCACTGCTTTTGCCCATCCTCATCTTGTTTGACTCGCTCTGGAACCGGCTCTTACCCAAACGCAAGGATACCCAGTTTTGGATGGTGGCCACCTTTGCCCTATTCGTAGGGATAGCTTTTGTGCTGGTGGCCCTCTACGTGTTTCTGATCTTCCGTAGCGACATCCGCAGTGCCATGGAGCAAACGCTTCAAAACAAGGCAGAACGCATTGCGCTTCAGATGGAGCAGCTCGACACAACTGCCGATCGGGCAGAGGCGCTTATGCACTTGCGTACCACCACCGAGTGGTCAATTACGGTAGCCACACCAGACACCACCCTCGGAGACGCCCCCTATACGCCAACCAGCGCACGGCCGAACCAAGAACCGCTTTTTGACGTGAGCGCACTCGGCACGCTAACGGAGAATACCATCCGGTTCCAAAACCACCTGCGTGCAAGCGAACCTCGGCTGTTTTATGCCACCTTGTATCGACCGGACACCAACCTGGTGATTCAAGTAGGACAAACGGCCTCTCCCCTCTACCGCTTGCTTGAACGAAGTCAAATCATCATCATTGCAGGCATGTCGCTTGCCTTTATTCTGGCCATCATTGGCAGCTGGGTGGCCGCTTCACGCATCACGCGTCCGCTGAAGCGTATTCGCAATACGGCACAACGCGTGAGCCGTGGCGAGATTACCGGACGCATTCGGATTGAAAGCCGGGCAGCTGAAATCCAGGATCTCGCCAAAAGCCTCAATCGCGCCTCTGACAGCTTCCGCGAGCAAATAAACGAACTGGAGCGTATGGCGCAACTGCAAAGCGAGTTTATCGGCAACGTATCGCATGAGGTGCGCAACCCAATTTTTGCGATCAGTGGGTACCTCGAAGCACTGGGCACAAACAATCTAGACCCCGACAAACGAAGTCGCTACGCCGACAAAGCCCTCAATAGCTTGCGGCGTCTTCAGAACCTGTTTAATGATCTGATTGAGATTGCCCGCCTGGAATACCGCGAAGACCTCATTGATGAGCGGGTCTTCAACCTGAAAGAGCTGGTCGAGGAGGTCGTGGAAATGTTGCGTCCCAAAGCCGAGCGCAAGGGACTTGATCTGGAAATCGATATTCCCAGCTTTGATGTGCAGGGCGACCGCGCACGCATACGGCAGGTGTTGCTCAACCTAATCGAGAATGCCATTGCCTACACCGATGAAGGCACCGTGCGCTGCCGCATTACGCGCCGCCTGAACAAGGTACGTATTGAAGTGGTGGATACGGGCAAAGGTATCCCTGAAGACCACCTCGACCGCATTTTCGAGCGCTTCTACCGCGTCGATCCCGATCGGTCACGCAAAAGCGGCGGTACCGGGTTAGGCCTCAGCATCGTCAAACAGATTCTGCAGGCGCATGGGGAATCGATTCATGTAGAAAGCACTGAGGGACGCGGCACTCGCTTCCGGTTTGAACTCCCCCACGCCGATGATGGAAGCACCGAAAACGGCGAGGCGTCGGCTTAAATCGGTTCGTGCTACAGCGTTTCAGGAGCACTAATGCCAAGCACTGCAAGGCCATTCGCCAACACTGTACGGGTGGCATGCGCCAGTTGGAGCCGCGCGGCTCCAAGGGCTTCTGAGTCGGCCCCAACGATATGGCACGAGTTGTAAAACTGCGAGAATGCAGTGGCCACCTCACGTAGATACGTAGCGACGTGGTGCGGTGCACGCTGGGCTGCAGCCCTGTCAATGACTTCAGGAAAACGAAGCAGTTCTTTGATCAAAGCTGCTTCGTCATCGTGCGTAAGCAGGGTCAGGTCCACTTCAGCAGCGTCATCCAAGCCCACCTCGGCGGCCTTATCGTAAATCGAGCAGATACGCGCATGGGCGTACTGCAGGTAGAACACCGGATTTTTGTCGCTCGCCTCGGTGGCCAGGTCTAGATCAAAGTCGAGGTGCGTTGAGGGATTGCGCATTAAAAAGAAAAAGCGCGTAACGTCGGCAGTCACCTCGTCGATCAGGTCGTCGAGCGTTACGTAGTTGGCGCGCCGCGTGCTCATTTTCACGGGCTCGCCATCGCGAATGAGGGTGACGAATTGATAGAGCAACACTTCTACGCGATCTGCTTCATAGCCGAGGACCTCCAACGCGCTGATCACATCCGGATAGGTGGCTACATGATCGGCTCCTAGCACGTCGATTATGACATCAAAGCCGCGCTCGAACTTGTCGGCGTGGTAGGCAATATCGGGGGTGCGGTACGTGGGCTCGCCCGTTTGCTTGATGAGCACCGTGTCTTTATCTTTACCGAAGTCGGTGGTTTTGAACCAGAGCGCGTCTTCTTTTTCGTAGGTCACGCCGGCCTCGGTGAGAGCCTCTACCGTATCGGCAACGCGGGCATCGTCGTAAAGCTGCCGCTCGTTGAAGTACTGATCCATCTCAATACCGAGGCGTTGCAGCGTAGCCTCAATCTCGGCAAAGATGATGTCTTCCGCCCGGTCTTGAAACGGACGGAGCGACTCGGTAGTGAGCAGCGCCGCGCCGTGCTCGTCGGCCAGTGTTTGGGCAATGTCGATAATGTACGCGCCCAGATATCCCTCTTCGGGAAACGAGACGGGCACTTCGGTGGTGGTGCCATCGTCGTGGGTGATCGTCTTCATCTCCACATCCGACACCAACTCTTCGTAACGTGCCCGAACCGATTGTGCCAGCACACGCATTTGGCGACCGGCATCGTTGAAGTAATACTCACGGGTTACATCGTGGCCCGTCCATTCGAGCAGGTTGGCAACGGTGTCGCCCAGCACCGCGTTGCGCCCGTGGCCTACCGTTAGCGGGCCTGTGGGGTTGGCGCTCACGTACTCAACGATGGCCGACTTCCCGGCTCCGGTATCAGTTTGTCCGTAAGTGGCACCTGCTTGCAGCAACGTCTGTAGCGCATCCGTCAGGTAGGTATCGGCCAGGCGGATGTTGATGAACCCTGGTCCGGCTACTTCGACGGCTTCCACGCGCGCCGGGTCAACACGCTCGCGGAGCTGCTGCGCCAACTCTTCTGCAATGGCGCGTGGGTTGTTTTTGAGCACGCTAGCCAGTCGCATCGCGGTGTTGGTTGCCCAATCGCCATGTTCGGGTTGGGCCGGGCGCTCCAGCTCGACCTCAAAGTCGTCGGGAACGGCATCGTACGTGGCGAGGATGGCGCGCAGGTGCTGGCGGAGTTGATCTTGCATAGCAGCAGAGGCAGTCATACAAAAGGGCGATGCGCGTGCAGACAGGCACGCACACCGCCCAACGTAGGCAGCGCAGCCGTATCCCGAAAGGTACGACAGCGGGTTTGCCGAAAAATTAGACAGGCTTATGCAGCTGGTACTGCCTCTTCTACATCGACTACATCGTCGAGTTCATCATCATCGAACATGCGCGACTTGGTCATGAAGCGTACGCCAAGCGGGATTTCGAGCGAGAAGCTCGCCCCTCGGCCGGGCTTTACGTCGATGATTAGCTGCATGTACTGCCAGTATTCGTACTGATCGCGTGCGATGTAAAACGGACAGCCGTGAATATCGCCGAGCTTGATGTCGCTCGTGCCGACCTTGAACTCGTCAGCAGGGTAGCACATGGGCTGTGAGCCATCGCAGCACCCGCCACTCTGGTGAAACATGAGCGGCCCGTGATCATCGCGAA
>CAZZCI010000053.1:8092-12001 GCA_964653015.1 uncultured Rhodothermales bacterium | reverse complement strand
GGGCTTACTCCCACGAACCCGGCTCTACCTCAACAACCCGTCCGTCGGGCATGATGCGCTCGTTGTCTTCAGGTCGTACGGTGGGAAAGTCGGTCATCCGGGCATCCGGATCGCGGTCTTTAGGCACGTAATGCACGTGGTCTCCATGAGGTACCACAATGTAGGGTTTGTCCGGAAACGGATCGATCATTTCGTACACAACAAACGCAAAGAACACAGCCAGAAGGCCAAAGACTATAAGGCGTCGTGGGGAGCGCCACCAGGGTGTATTGGCTTGCGTATTGGTGGTGTCGTTGGGGGCTGAAGAAGACGTAGACATAGACAAACCGCAGGCCGGTTAGTGTGTGGTTTCGTGTGTATTTACGAGGAGGACGGGGCCACGTTTCTTTGTCGTGGGGTGCCCTACGTGAACCGTTGCGGAAAGTGACCCGAGGTAAAGGATCGGGGTTAAGGATGCCCCTCAATATCCGTAGTCAATATCCGTAGATAGAAAGGGCATCACGCCGCATGTGGATGCTTACAACGATAGCCATGAGCAGCGTATATGACACCAGAGCCGATCCGCCATATGAAAGGAAGGGAAGCGGCAACCCTACGACGGGCATCATGCCCATGACCATACCCAGATTGATAACGGTATGTATCAGGTATACGCCTACGGCTCCGGCGGCCACTAAGCTTCCAAATGGGTGTTTGGCGTCCGCCCCCAACTTGATGAGGCGCAGCAAGAAAAACCCCATGACTATCAGGACGAGGCTTGCCCCTACGAATCCAAACTCCTCCGCAATTACGCTGAACACGAAGTCCGTAGACTGTTCGGGGATGTAGGCCCCCTGTGTTTGGGTGCCCTCCATGAATCCAGCCCCCCAGATTCCCCCAGATCCAATCGCAGCTTTGGACTGCACTAGGTGAAAGCCTACGCCTTGTCTAAACTCTTCGGCTTCGGGATTAGTGAACGAGATGATGCGAGCCACCTGGTGAGGGCGCAGGATGTGGACGATGGCAAACGAAGCCAGTGCACTTGCGCCCGCCGTGAGGGCTCCGGCTACTCCGGTAAGCATCCGTTGCCGGGTGCCAATCCATATCCCCAGCGTAAAGAGGAGCGAGAACCCCAGCGCCCACCATATGCTAATGAGCCCCAGGTAGAGCCCAAAAGCGGGGGCAAGCATGAGCAGGATGATTGAGATGGGAAGGCCGCCCCAGAACAGTACAATAGGGATAAGGCCGATGAACACAAGCGCTGTGCCTGTGTCGTTTTGTAGGAGCACAAGCACAGCCGGTACCGCTACGAGCAGCGCGCCCCGCAGGGCATATCCGATATGCTGAGCCGAGACCGCGCGCCGGTCTGAAAGCAGGCGGGCAACGGCGAGCACAGTACCGACTTTAGCCAGTTCAGAGGCTTGCAGCCGAATGGGGCCGAGTGCCAGCCAGCGGGTACCGCCCCCCACTTCGCGCCCTAAAAAGATAGTAGCCACAAGCAGCACCAGCGTAAGTCCGTACAGTGGATATGCTGTTTGCATCAGCGTACGCGGGGAAAAGAGCAGCAGCACGCCCAGCGTCCCCATCGCGACGAATGTCCACACCACCTGTCGATAGAAGTTTTGCTGCATGGATTCCCCCAGATGCTGGGCGCCCGGTCCATGCGTGCTGCTGTAGATGGCAACCAGGCCGAACCCAATGAGGGCAAGCCACGCCAGTAACGTGAGCCAATCGATGTTGCGATACCAGGCCTGCATAGGAAGAGGGGAGTGCCAAAAAAGCTATGGATTGGAAACGGGTGTGGCAGGAGCGCCTTCAGGAGCGCCTTCAGGAGCGCCTTCGGGCATCATGTCGGGAGCGCCTGGTGAGTCAAGGGGTTCGCTCTCCACTTCATTGAGGAGCCGGTTGATCCAGTTTTCGCGCTGCCAGGTATCGGCAATGGAGCCTGTCAGATACTGTTCAGCCATGAGGCTAGCGATGGGAGCGGCAGCGGTTCCGCCGTATCCGGCATTCTCAACAGCTACCGCAATCGCGATTTCGGGATCCTCATACGGGGCGAACATGATAAACAGCGAATGATTTTCGCCGTGTGGGTTTTGAGAGGTCCCTGTTTTGCCAGCACTCTCAATATCCGGGAGGCGCACCCATTGGCCGGTCCCGTCGGTCATGACGCGGCGCATGCCTTCGCGGACGGGCGCCATGTGGTCGGGGTCAACATTGAGTGCGGTGGCGGTAGGCTGTTCGGGCTGAATGCGTTCGCCAGTTTCAGGGTGTTCGGCATAGCGGACAAAATGAGGCGAAGGCAGTGTGCCGCCGTTGGCTAAGGCTGCTGTATAGCGGGCGAGTTGAAGCGGAGTGGTACTCATGTCGCCCTGGCCAATGCCTAAGTTCACCGTATAGCCTGCCGTCCAGCGCCCATAGGTTCGATCGAAGTACGACGAATCGGGAATAAGACCGGGCAGCTGATTGGCAATGTCGAAGGGAGCCTGTTGGCCAAAGCCAAATCGGTTGGCCCAGTCGGCCCATGTGTTTACATCGAGCTGCATCATCAGGTCGTAGTACAACGTGTTGCAGGAGACCTCTAGCGCCTTTTCCAGCGAGATGCGCCCGTAGTTGCGGCTTTGATGGTTGCGAAATGTGCGGTTGCCGACCTGGTAGCCCCCCGGGCAGTTCACCAGTTGTCCCGGCTGAATCAGGCCCTCCTCCAGCCCGACGATCGACATGAACGGCTTCCAGGTAGATCCTGGTGGGAATCCGCTCATGGTAGCACGGTTGTACAACGGGTCTTCAGGAGCAGTGCGCAGGCTGTCCCAGTCGGCTCCCGAAATGGATTGCGTAAACAGCTCCAAGTCGTAGTCAGGCTGGCTCACAAAAGCGATTATCTCACCTGAGTTGGGGTCGAGCGCCACCGCTGCACCGCGCTTATTTACAAAGAGCGATTCAGCCAGCGCCTGGACTTCATGGTCCAGTGTAAGATGCAAGTTGTATCCACTTGTGGGCGGATGGTTATCTTGGCCATCGCGGTACGGTTGCACCTCCAGCCCGCGCACATCCACCACGACAAATTCACTTCCGTACTCGCCGCGCAGCTCGGATTCAAACGCCGCTTCTATGCCAGACACCCCAATGCGATCGCCCGGTCGGTAGCCGTCGGCCCGAAGTTGAGCAAGGCGGGTGCGATCAATCTCGCGGATGTACCCCAGCGCATGCGTGGCTCGCATGTCGGTGTGGTATCGTCGTGTGGCATCCACATCGAAGGAAAGGCCTGGAAATCGGTACAGATTCTCCTGGATACGGCTGTACGTTTCGAAGTCAAGATTCGTGAAGATGCGACTTGGGCGCACAGACGACCAGTTGCGAGCGGCCTCAACGCGTGCAGTGACAACCGAGTCCGTGCGTCCTAGCAGCGAGGCCAGCTCAGGGGTGGTATCCGGGTCGAAGTACCGGGGGGTTACCATCAGGCTGTAGCTGGGTGCGTTGTCCACGAGCAACTCGCCTGTTCGATCGTATAGGGCACCACGAGCAGGAAGCACGGGACGCTCTCGCACGGCATTACTTTGCGACTCGCTCCAGTATGCTTCACGGTCTAGCACCTGCAGATGTACAAGCCGTCCGCCAAGCACGAGCAAGGCAACAATGACAGCAGCAGCAAACAGCCGAACGCGTAGGCGGTGCGATTCCATCCAGAGAGGATGTTTGAACGGAGAGGGAGGCAGGTGGTGTTCTATTGGAACAACTGTCAGAAGTACAGTTCCCTTGTGGTTGCAGGTAGTAGCGCTCTGCGACGAAGAGCGTGGACTTGTTGGGCTAGCGCAGAACCGTACAGAAAAGCACTCCTGACGCGTTCATGTGGATGCTTTGCCTTGGTTCTGTTTCGAGCGAGGACGGGGTACACGTAACGGTGGACGGTTGTATGCTACTTCTCAATAG
>CAZZCI010000053.1:5956-7992 GCA_964653015.1 uncultured Rhodothermales bacterium | reverse complement strand
AGGGCACGGCTTTACGGAAAATCGTGAAGGAAGAATCAAGCCCTGTCCAGCGCCGTATGAGAATGTGGTCGCCTTTCCATTCGTATTTCTGGCAACGGGTAGCTGTTTATGTTGCGCTCTCCACGCACGTTAGGCATTGTCATCTTTTTAGCGCTGTTCATTGGCATCGAGCCGGTTGCCGCTCAGTATTTTGGGCGCAATAAGGTGCAATACGATACCTTTAATTTCCGGACGTTCAGCACAGACAACTTTGACATCTTCTTTTATCCTGAAAAGCGGGAGGCGGCTGTTGATGCCTCACGTATGGCAGAGCGCTGGTACCGTCGCCACTCACGCTCGTTCTTGCGTGAGTTTGACGACCGGAAGCCGCTCATCTTCTACGCCAACGATACCGACTTTCAGCAGACCAATGTCATTCAAGGAGGCATCGGCCAGGGTACAGGAGGGGTGACCGAGGCGCTCAAGGAACGAGTCGTAATGCCCATGACCGGCTCGTACCAGGAAACCGACCATGTGCTGGGGCACGAACTGGTGCACTCGTTCCAGTTTGACATTGCACTTCGGGGAGACACGCAGGGCTTTGCCTTGCAGCGTCTTCCGCTGTGGCTTGTAGAGGGGATGGCCGAGTATTTGTCTATCGGACGTGAAGATCCTCATACGGCGATGTGGTTGCGCGATGCAGCTCTACGTGATGATCTGCCTACCGTCAATCAGATGACGCGCGACATGGCGTCGTATTTTCCCTACCGCTTTGGGCAAGCCTACATGGCTTACATCGGCGGCAAGTACGGCGATGCAGCCGTTACGAATCTGTTTAAGCTAAGCGGACGTGTGGGCGTGGAGTCGGCGTTTGTCTATGCGTTGGGCACAACCACCGATTCGCTTTCGACCGAGTGGGCAGAGGCTGTCAAAGACGCCTACATGCCGCTCATGGAGGATCGCACCGCTCCTGAGGATGTGGGAGAGCCTGTTCTTGGACGCGCTGGAGAAGATAATCAGTTCAACGTATCGCCTTCTGTCAGTCCAGATGGTCGATACGTAGCCTACATCTCTCGTCGTAACCTGTTTAGCACCAACCTGTTCGTGGCCGATTCGCGGACAGGTGAGGTGGTTCAGGAGTTGCGTAGCACACGGTCGAACCCCCACTTTGATGCGCTGCGCTTCATCAACTCGGCGGGCGCCTGGTCGCCAGACGGACGTCAATTCGCGTTTGTCACCTTTACACAAGGTCGAAATGAAATTAACATTCTGGATGTGGAGTCTGGCAGCATTAGCCGGCGCACAGCGGTTCGCGAGGTTGGTGCCATTCAAAACCTAGATTGGTCGCCAAGCGGCGATAAAATTGCGTTCAACGGCATTGAGGGCGGAGTCAGTAATCTGTATACGCTCGACATTTCCGAACGCAATGTGCGTCAGTTGACCAACGATCGGTTTGCGTACATGCATCCGACGTGGTCGCCGGACGGATCGACCCTTGCGTTCACCACCGATCGTGGAGAAAACGGCACCAACTTTGAAACTCTCGAATGGGGGGAGTATCGTATTGGCTTCATCGATGTAGACAGCCGGGAAATTCAATCGCTCCGGCCCTTTGCACGCGGCATGCATTACAATCCGCAATATGCTCCCGATGGAAACAGCCTCTACTTCGTATCCGACCAAGACGGCTTCAAGGACGTGTATCGCTATTCGTTTGAAGAAGAGGCGGTGTATCGACTTACTGACATCAAGACCGGAGTGAGCGGCATAACGGCGACGTCTCCGGCAATGTCGGTGGCGCAGCAAAGCGGACGGATGCTGTTCTCGGTGTTTGCCAACGGGGGATACTCCATTGTTGGGCTGGATGGCGAAGCGCTCACGGGCGAACGTTTGGGAGGAACTGCGTTGACGGATAACGGGATCTTGCCCGATCCAGAAGCAGACGACCTTGCTGATGCCGAAGAAGCCCCTCCTGCGGATCCGGAAACAGGAATTCCGCTGATAGAGAACGATCTGGCTGCGTTGCCCACCGACACCACCGAGACTGATACCACCGA
>CAZZCI010000053.1:2168-5856 GCA_964653015.1 uncultured Rhodothermales bacterium | reverse complement strand
ACCACCGAGACTGATACCACCGATGTTGATGACGCCTTGGACGAGCATGCGGCGTTAGCGGCTCAACTGCCCGGCACCTCCTCGGTGCCTGCCCCCGGACGCATTCTGCCGCCCTCTGCTGCCTTTGGCGATGGATTGGTTGCTAGCTATCTGAGTGACCCGCTTACGGGGCTTCCCGATCCGGGACCGGTGGACGATCAAAGGTACAATCGTCGCTTGCAACTCGACGCCATTGCGCCGCCAACCGTAGGCGCGCAGATCGGCGGCCAGTTCGGTTCGCAACTGGTGGGAGGCGTAGGGTTCTTCTTTAGCGATATGCTGGGCGATCAGTCACTGAACGTGTTCCTGCAGGCCAACGGCACCTTTCGAGATATCGGAGGCGGTGCGTTTTATCTTGACCAGAGTTCACGCATTAACTATGGTGGGGGCGTATCACACGTCCCATCGCTCTTTGGACAGGTACTTTTTGACCGAAGTTCGGGCACCGCTATACAGATTCTGCAGCGTATTTACCAAACCCAAGCGTTTACACAACTTACGTATCCAGTCTCTCAAACACGCCGGTTTGAGCTTACGGCTGGAGGTACGCGCTACGGGTTTGGCTTTGAAGCCCAAGCGATCAGTCCCTTTGGAGGGGTTCAAAATGTCGATCCGGCTCAGCTAGGCATCACCGAGCCCAACACGATATATCTGGGCCAGGTAGGACTCGCCTACGTAGGCGACTTCTCTAGCTTTGGCTTCACGTCGCCGCTAGATGGCGGACGCTACCGGTTCCAGGTGCGTCCGCAGTTTGGATCTCGAAACTTCATATCCATTCTGGCTGACTATCGACGTTATTTCTATACCGAGCCGGTTACCTTTGCCGTTCGAGCGCTCCATCAAGGCAACTACGGGGCATCGGGACGTGCGCTCTCTGAAGGGCTTGAAGGCTCGTTCGTGCGCGAAACGCTGGGCGATCCGTATCAACTGGGCTTTGTGCGTGGATATGCGTTCAGTTCGATCTTTGGCGATGACCGATGCCGTGTGAATCCGCAGTTGGAAGGCTGTTCCATTGATCGTCTTATCGGTACACGTATGGGGCTCGCCAGCGCCGAAATCCGGCTGCCTTTCCTGGGCACCGAGCAGCTCGGCCTCATTAACTTTCCGTACCTGCCCACCGAGGTTGTTGCTTTTGGGGATGCGGGCATTGCCTGGACCAATGAGGACTTGACAAACTTCAGCTTTTCAACCAGCGTACCGGCGCAACGAAACATAGACGGTAGCCCAGGCGGCGGTATCGACGAACTCGGTAACTTAAATACCACACCCGCACGCCCTGTATTCAGTACGGGTGTAGCCACCCGTACGAATCTGCTGGGTGCACTTGTCTTCGAGATGTTTTACGCGCGCACCTTCCAACGTGCTACCGACTGGAACTTTGGGGTGGTGCTGCGTCCGGGCTGGTAGGATGGGCAGCCAGCGTTCCTTCAATCGTCAGTCTACAGGTGCCCCGCAGCGTGACACGTGCTGAACCGTCATCGCTTCGCGGCGGAATCTCAACAACAACGGTTCCGCCGCGTGGTGAGGCCTGGTAGCCGACTACGGTTTGCTGATTGAGTTGCTGGCTCCAGTAGGGCCCCAGTGCGCAGTGTGCCGATCCGGTTACTGGGTCTTCGGGAACGCCCACGCGAGGCGCAAAAAATCGGGATACTATATCATGGGCATCCTGCGCCTCGGCAGGAGCGGTAAGGATAACCCCTCGCGTATCAAAGGCGGCCAGCGCCTCCATGTCGGGAGTTGCTTCATGCACGGCATGTGCAGTAGGCAGATGTATCAACCAATCGCGCGAGGAGCGTCCCGTCCATACCGGTATGGCCGCAATGCCACAGGCATGGAGAAGTCCCTCGGGGAGGGAAGCTTCCGTAACGGGATCTGCAGGAAAGTCGAGCGCAATACCCGTTTCCATGTACGTTGCCGTAAGCGGCCCGCTTGCTGTAGCAAACGTAATCGCGTTGGGTGGGGCAAGGTTGGCATGTTGCAATGCAAAGGCGGCTGCCAGCGTGGCATGGCCACACAAGTCGACTTCATCGGTTGGGGTAAACCACCGAAGCGTAGGCCGTTCCGTAGTGGGATCGATAACAAATGCCGTTTCTGAGGCCCCTACTTCTGCAGCCACCTGTTGCATCCACGAATCAGGAGCAGGATGCGTTAGCAGGCAGACGCCCGCCGGGTTTCCTGCAAAGGGAGTATCTGTAAAAGCATCGATTAAGAAAAAGGGGATCGCCATAATACGGTGGGAACCGAGGTCAACATCTGTTAGATTAGGGAGTGTGGTACCTGCGCCCTCCCCAATAGTTGTCTGTTATGTACCGACTTATTCGTCCGTTGCTATTTCGCATGGACCCTGAGGCTGCCCATGCCCGCGCATTCCGTGTTGCGCGGGCTCTTGAATCGGTGGATACATCGGTGCTGCCGTTTCTCTACGGATATGAGAACGACCGGCTGCACCAAACGCTATGGGGACGCCCCTGGAAAAACCCGATAGGCCTTGCCGCTGGGGCCGATAAAAACGGTACCCGGCTTCGGTTTTGGCAAGCTATTGGATTTGGCTGTGTAGAGGTAGGCTCAGTAAGCGCTAAACCGTGCGCGGGGAACGAGAAGCCACGAATGTTTCGTCTTGCCGACGATCAAGCAATTATTAATCGCATGGGACTGAACAATGAAGGAGCTCCTGCGGTGGCAAAGCGGCTGGGCGAATACGAGGACGTGACGATGCCCGTAGGCATCAATTTGGCAAAGACCCACGACCCTTCCATTATGGGCGATGCGGCGCGCGCTGATTTCTGCATCAGCTTTCGCCACCTGGCGCCGCATGCAGCGTACATTGCATTGAATGTGTCATGTCCCAACACGCGATCTGGCAAAACCTTTGAAACCCCAGACACACTCGATGGCCTGCTCACAGATATTTTCGACCTGCGGAGCAAGCTGAAAATCGATGTCCCAATCCTCATCAAGCTGAGTCCGCTTCTTACTGAACGCGTGGTGTACGATTCAGCCCTCGATACGCTTATCGATGTGGCGCAGTCGCACGGTGTTGATGGATACATCACCAGCAATACAGCGCCCGACCGCCAAGGGATTACCCACACTTCAGGCGAGCGGCTCAAGGACATCGGAACAGGCGGGCTGAGCGGAGCACCACTTACCACGCGAAGCACGCAGATGGTGCGTTATCTGTACCGAGCCATCGACGGATCTGTGCCTATCATTGGAGTGGGGGGCGTTAACTCGGCGGAAACAGCCTTTGCAAAAATTCAGGCCGGAGCGTCTCTCGTCCAATTGTACACAGGTCTTGTGTACCAGGGCCCGGCCCTCATAAAGCGCATAAAGCGCGGACTGGTGCGTCTTTTAGATACACACGGGTACGATACGATCTCTGATGCCATCGGTACAAGTGTAAATTGACAACGTACCATACATCCGGTACATTAGAGGAGCTTAGCATAAGTTAGTTCAACATATAGTAACGTAGGTCTAACATAAACGTGGCGTCCTACTTTTACACTATTGTGTTGTCAGCCCCCAATGATAATGCGTTCATGGTGGTACGCAACACGTTTCAAGCCACACACCGTTCGAAAAGACATGCATTTGCGTCGGTTCCTGTCGGTATCTGTTGTCATGAATAAGGCACGGCGCTGGAGTA
>CAZZCI010000053.1:0-2068 GCA_964653015.1 uncultured Rhodothermales bacterium | reverse complement strand
TGATGAGCAGACGTGTAGAACCGATTCGATACGTAAGCAGTTGATAGCTGAAAGGCAACGCCTTCGTACGTGCGATTTCCCACCCGCTCGCACCGTACAATGTCTTCGCACCCACCCTGGCGTTGCATTGTTATTTTTCGTTTTCATTCACTGATTGTATTCCTGCTATGGATCTGGCTCCTCTTACGGTGCTGAATAAGCAATACACCATCCGGCGTACGCTGGATGGGTCCAGCCCGTTTGATTTTAAGTACTTGGGCGAACGCTTTAACAGCGATGAGCAAGTCATCATCCGCGAGTTTTTCCCAAAGCCCTTGATCCGGCGCAAAGCTGAAAAAACGTCGATCGTCGTTACAGGTGGTGATGAGGCACATGCCTATTTCGAGGAAGGCGTTGAGTACTTCAAAAAAGAATCTGAAGCCCTTGGTCAGCTTTCGCACAAAGCGCTCCCTTCCGCCTACGACATGTTTGAGGCCAATGGGACGGTATACCGTGTGCGTGCCCAACATAGCAGTATGCCCCTGGCTCGTGGTCTGAAAAACAAAGGCCAGCTGCCTGAAAAAGCAGCGCTCATGATTATGGGGCCGGTGCTCGAAGCATTGCATGAAGCTCATGAGGCCGGACTTTACCACGGGGGAATTTCCCCAGACACGCTGCGCTTGCTTCAAGACGGCAGCGTGTTGGTTACCGGCTTTCGCAGCGCATACCTTCAACTTGCCCGTGATCTTGACCTGCTCGATGCATTCGTTCAACCCGGCTTTAGCGCCATTGAACAGTACACGCCACGGGGGGAGCAGGGCGCATGGACGGATGTTTATGCTGTGGCGGCAACAATCTCTACAATGGTTACCGGTACGGTATTGCCTGAAGCATCGGAGCGCCTGGGAGAAGCGGATCCGGTAGAGCCTATTATCCAAGACGCCGATGCCTTCAGTTCGCCGCAGGTCCGCGATGTATTACTACAAGCTCTTACCGTTGACCCTGCCAAACGCATCCGCTCGGCCGATGAGTTTCGCCGCCTGCTAGAGCGAGCGTCGAAGCGGTATGATCCTTCGGAAGCGTCCTATGTTGTCATGCCCGTTGAAGGCGAACAAGGGGCGCCCAGTGAAGCACGCGTGTTAAGCGAAAGTGACAGTAACAACAAGGGATCGAACCTGGCAATGATGATCGGGGTGCCCGCTGTACTCTTGCTCTTGGGGGTGGCTGCCTGGTTCGTGCTTGCAGACAGTGATGGAATTGATAGAGATTGCCAAAATTACACGTCGGTTTCCATTGATCGCGCCCATGAGTGCTATGCAACGTTTAGTGAAGAAGAGGATGCGGCCATTGAGGTTGAGATAGAAGGCATTGTTACGCGGGCCTACGGAGACTACATTCGCCTACAGGACGATAGCGGCGACATAGGAGCCCGTGGAATTACGATTCGGCGCACCTCAGGCGGGCTTCATGATGCAATTGGATCAGAAATCGCGTCTGGCACCACCTTGACCGTATCAGGACGGCTTTCGGACTTCAATGACTTGTTGCAGATCAACGAGCAAAACGTACACGAGTACGAGATTGGAGACATAGGCGATGCTCCCGATCCGCTTTCCATTGACCTGTCTACAGTCACAGCAAGCAATCACGATTACGAAAGCGTACTCGTACGCGTTGAGGGGCTTACAATACGAGATCCAGCAGGCAACTTTACACAGCAGACCAGCTACGTTGTGGAGCAAAACGGCACAACAGCACCACTTCGTGTACAACGGCCCTCGGAGACTGAACTCCCCGGTACAGCTGTGCCTGACGTTACGTTCGACTACGAAGGTGTTGTCGGACGCTTTCATGCCGAGTCGCAATTGCTACCGGTGCAGGTGTCCGATTTGATTCTTGATGAGGAGTAACCTCCCATGCGGTTACTCCATGTCGGTTCAGACGCTGTCATCTTGAGCAGAGCGGCTCCGTGGGCCTCCCGTTCACCATCACAGGGGGGATAGTTAAATTGCACGTGATCGCTCCGCCGATAGGCGGACGGATCTCAACGCCCGCCGTCCACCTCTGACACCGCGCACAAGCCCCCCGC
>CAZZCI010000052.1:2706-12131 GCA_964653015.1 uncultured Rhodothermales bacterium | reverse complement strand
CTCTGCGTCGCCACGCTTGCCGGGACGCTCCAGCGTCCCCAAGTCGTTCTCCCGTTCTTTTCCGCTCCCGACGGTGGGCGCAATCCCTCCCCCTAAATCCCCCTCCTCTGAGGGGGGACTTGATGAACGCCTTCCACGGTTCCTTCCTCCTCGGGGAGGACAGGTAGGATGGAGGGGAAACCAACCGGCAATCCCCAAAACCATTGTTGAGGTCACTTATACTATGGATGCCGTTGAGCTAACACGATGGCTGGCAGTGGTATTTGTTGTTGGATGTGTGCTGTTGAGCTACCCCATCATGACGGTGTACAGTGTGCCCGCCACGGTGGGGGGCATTCCCGTGCTCTATCTCACACTGTTCAGTATCTGGGTGGCACTTATTGCCGCCACCGCACTACTCATGCATCAGGCCGCCCCCTCTGCCCCTGTGGATGAGTAGCCGATGGATCCAACGGTTCTTCTCTTTGCTGCAGCTGCCTACCTCGGGCTTCTCTTTGCCATTGCCTACTACGGCGACGAGCGCGCCGACCATGGACGCAGCCTGGTCAACAACCCGTACATCTACGCGCTGTCGCTGGCCGTTTACTGCACCGCCTGGACGTTCTACGGCAGCGTGGGCTATGCCGCAACCGATGGCATCAACTTTTTGCCCGTCTACATTGGCCCCACGCTCATTGCCGTGCTGTGGTGGGTCGTTATGCGCAAAGTTGTGCGGATCAGCGCGTACGAACGCATCACCTCCATTGCCGACTTTATCGGCGCCCGGTACGGAAAAAGCGCGCTCCTGGCCGGGCTCGTCACCGTCTTTGCTGTGATTGGCATCGTGCCCTATATAGCGGTGCAGCTCAAGGCCATCTCCACTAGCTTTGGCGCGCTGAGTGCCCCACTGGAACCGACCGGTCCGTACCCGCCCATCTGGCTGGATACTGCCTTCTATGCTGCTCTCGCACTCGCACTGTTCACCATTCTCTTTGGCACCCGTCACCTCGACGTCACCGAGCGCCACGAAGGACTGGTTGTAGCGATCGCGTTCGAGTCGGTTGTGAAGCTGGTCGCCTTCTTGGCGGTCGGGCTATTCGTAACCTTTGGCCTCTACAATGGGTTTGGCGACCTCTTTCAACAAGGCGCCACCGTGCCCGATATCCGCGCGCTCTATACGGTAGATGCCGAACAGGGCGCCTACGCCGACTGGATCTGGCTCACCGGGCTGTCTATGCTCGCCGTGCTCTTTTTGCCGCGCCAGTTTCAGGTTACGGTTGTCGAAAACGTCAACGAAGACCACTTGCGCAAAGCCGCCTGGCTGTTTCCGCTGTACCTGCTGCTCATCAACATCTTTGTGTTGCCCATTGCCGTTGCCGGGTTGCTTCAGTTTGGGGATGCCACGCAGGCCGACATGTTCGTACTCGCGCTGCCCCTGCACGAAGGCCAATCCGCTCTGGCGCTGCTCGCGTTTATCGGCGGGCTCTCGGCAGCCACCGGCATGGTCATCGTCGCCGCCACAGCCCTTAGCACCATGATCTGCAACGACCTGGTGGTTCCGCTGCTGCTTCGCATACCCGGCCTCAAGCTGAATGAGCGCCGCCGCGTAACAGGACTTATTCTCGGCATCCGGCGTGTGGCCATCGTCATGGTTATTCTGTTGGGATACCTGTATTTGCGGGGCCTGGGCGATGCGCCGTCTCTTGTGGCCATCGGACTCATTTCGTTTGCGGCGGTGGCACAGTTTGCCCCTGCCATTTTGGGCGGGCTCTTTTGGAAGCGAGGCACTCGGGCCGGAGCACTGGCCGGCCTCCTTGCCGGCATGGTCGTCTGGGCCTACACGCTCCCTTTGCCCGGCCTGGCTGAATCAGGACTTATCAGCGCCTCGTTCGTCACAGAAGGTCCCTGGGGACTGTCGATCCTGCGCCCGCATGCGCTTTTAGGATTCACCGAACTGAATCCGGTGCCCCACACGCTGTTTTGGACACTCCTGTTGAACGGAGGGCTCTACGTGGTGGTGTCGCTCTTCACCCGACCTTCCGTGTTAGAGCAGAGCCAAGCTGCCCGTTTCGTGGATGTGTTTCGATATGCGCGGCCCCGCAGCGGCGCATCGTGGCGCGGTACGGCGCAGATGAGTGATCTACGGGCGCTCCTGACTCGCTTTCTGGGGTGGACTGCCACCGAAGAGGCCCTCGAAAGCTACTGCACGCAGAATCAGATGGAGAGGCTGCCCGATACCGCCAACGAGGAGCTTGTCGATTACGTGGAGACGCTTCTTTCGGGTGCCATTGGAGCTGCCAGCGCTCGGGCCGTGGTCGGGTCGGTTGTACAGTCCAAACCCTTGCATATCAGCGAGGTGATGGACATTCTCGATGAAGCCCAGCAGGTGATGGCGTATAGCCGCGAACTGGAGCAGAAAAAGGCCGAACTCGAAGCCGCCACCGACGAGTTGCGGGCCGCCAACCGTACCCTCAAAGAAGTCGATCAGCTGAAAGACGACTTTGTCTCAACGGTATCGCATGAACTGCGCACACCGCTCACATCGATCCGAGCGATTTCCGAAATCATGCACACCACCACCGATCTGGCCCCCGACCAACAGCGCGCGTTTGCAGCCACCATCATGCGTGAAACTGAACGGCTTACACGGCTTGTAAACCAAGTACTCGACCTGCAACGACTAGAAGCAGAGCCCGAGCTTGATCGCATCGTAACCGATGTGCGTCCGATCGTAGAAGATGCGCTCGATGCCGTACGCCCCCAGTTCGCCCAGCAAGACATTGCACTGCACGTGGCATGGCCCTCAAAAGCCTGCCCTGTACACGTAGACAAAGACCGGCTTACGCAAGTGTTGCTCAACCTGCTCTCCAACGCAGCAAAGTACAGCAGTTTAAACGCTCCACAGGCCCAGGTGGCAGTGCAGATTCAGCAACACAACGCTTCCGTCACGATAGCCGTATCAGATAACGGACCGGGCATTCCTCCAGACCAGCACGAAGCCATCTTTGAACGCTTTCGGCAGGCTCCAAATCGGGTGGGCCCGCAAGCGGGGAGCGGTCTTGGACTTGCTATCGCACGCGATATTGTGGAACGCCATGATGGAACAATTACCGTAGAAAGCACGCCGGGCGACGGTGCAACATTTCGCATCCGCCTCCCCCTAACCCAAGCCAACATAGCCACCTAAGGCCCTTTCGATATGCCGCATGTGCTGATTGTTGAAGACGAGCCGAGCATTGTTACGCCGCTGCAGTTTTTGATGCAGCAAGAGGGGTGTACGGTACAGGTCGTGAACGATGGTGCCGAGGTACTCTCGGCCATTGAAACAAAGCGCCCCGATCTGATCTTGCTCGATGTAATGCTGCCTTCGCGGAATGGCTACGACCTGTGTCAGGCTATTCGCAAGCGCGACGCATGGAACGATATCGCGATTATTATGCTTACGGTGAAAGGCCGCGATGTAGACATTGAAAAAGGATACGCAATGGGCGCAAATGATTATATTACCAAGCCTTTTGCCGTAGCCGATGTGGTGTCTACCGCTCGGAAGCATCTGCCCTAACGCCTCGTTTTTGCTGATATGACTGGGTCTGCGTTCATGACAACACCCCGGCAACATGCCCTGCTCAATGCGATGGATGATGCCATGCTGGTCTGCAAGCAAGACGGCACCATAACGGCATGGAACGAGCAAGCTTCTGTAGCGCTTCAGGTCAACGCCGATCAGCTTCAGCATGCCTCGCTTACACAATGGATCCCCGAAGCCACCTGGCACCGGCTGCGTACGGACACCGTCCCCATCATTGTACCGATCCACGACACCTCATACCGGATGCATGCCACCGCGTTGGATCAACACGCGACGGATGCGCCCCACTGGCTGCTCCACCTGAAGACCACCCCGTCGCCGTCCTCTGCGCCCAGCCACGACCTGCTGCGCGACCTGATCGAGTCGATGCGGGCGCCACTCGCCAGCATCCGAGCTGCTGTTGAAACGATGCAGCAGTACCCGCAGATGGATCCCGACGCTGCAGCGCAATTCACCGATGTGATTGCCGAACAGAGCGTCCGCCTAACGGACATGCTTGACGCCACAGGCGAAACATACACCCACCTGTACCGCAAGCACCAAACCCTCGAAACCATGGACGGGGCAGCGCTGCAACGCTGGGTGCCCACCGTGCTACGTGACGTGCTGGATATCCCCATTTGCACCACGGAGAAGGCCGCGATCGGTTCGCATGTACGCGTAGACCCGCACACGCTGGCACAGGGCCTGGCTTTCGTCAGCGAGCGATTCGTGAATGCCACACGCTGCAAGGCGCTCGATGTTGACGTGTGTGCCTCCGATAAGGTTGTGCATCTCGACCTCACCGGACGCGAAGGGCGCACGATTACCGATGCCCGTCTCGCCAGTTGGAAGGCCGACACGGTGCCCTGGGGCGCCTCTGTCATGCAAGTCACGCTACAGGCGGTGCTCGACCAGCATGATGCGCAACTGTGGACCAACGCTACCCAAGACATCCCTTCTCTGCGACTGGCCTTTCCACGCTCGCTTTCGTAGCGGCATATCTGCATGAACGACACTTAGCTGTAACGAGCATCGCAAAAAAATATCGGCTGGCCCTTGACAGTCCCTTCTTTAATTATTACGTTTTGGTAGACTATTCAAGGAAGCGCTTCCGCTGGAGGCGTCAAAAAGGGGTTTATCGGGCTGGACCCCGCCTTTTATTACTAACGAGTAATAGCTTGTTGTCTCTTTTTCGACTATCCCTATATCCGCTATGAGTAAGGAAACTTCGCAAGTAACGGCGGCCTATTCGGGCCGCGACGACCAGTATCCGCCGTCTGATTCCTTTCGCGCCGATGCTCATGTGGGGTCGGAAGCCGAGTACGAGGCCATGTACCAGCGCTCCATTGAAGACCCCGAAGGCTTTTGGGGCGAGCAGGCCACACGCATCGATTGGTTTACCCCGTACGATACCGTCAAAAACGTATCGTACGAGCCCGGCAACATCCACATTGAGTGGTACGCCGGCGGCGTAACCAATGCATGCTACAACGCGGTTGACCGCCATGTTGAAGACGGTAAAGGCGACCAGACGGCCATCATTTTTGAGCCGGATGATCCCGACAAGGCCGATCCGGAGCACATCACCTACAGCGACCTGCAAGAGCGGGTGGCCACCTTCGCCAACATCTTGAAGTCGCATGGCGTCGAGAAAGGGGATCGCGTCACCATTTACCTGCCCATGATTCCAGAGGCGGCCTACGCGATGCTGGCCTGTGCCCGCATTGGCGCGCCCCACTCGGTGGTGTTTGCCGGGTTCTCGCCCGATGCGCTGGCCGACCGTATCCAGGACTGCGAATCCCACTACCTCATCACCGCCGATGAAGGCAAGCGCGGCGGCAAACGCGTTCCGCTCAAAGACAACGCCGACAAAGCGCTGGAGCGCTGTCCCGACGTCGCCCACATGCTGGTGGTACAAAATACCGGCGGCGACATTGACTGGGACGACGACCGCGACGTGTGGTATCACGAGGCGCGCGAATCGGTTGATGCCGACTGCCCCTGCGAGCCGATGGATGCCGAAGACCCGCTCTTTATTCTCTACACATCGGGCTCTACAGGCAAGCCCAAGGGCGTTATGCACACCACGGCAGGCTACCTGGTGTACACCAGCATGACGCACGAATACGTGTTCGATCTGCACGACAATGACGTATTCTGGTGCACCGCCGATGTCGGCTGGATTACCGGCCACAGCTACATGGTGTACGGTCCGCTCATTAACGGTGGCACCCAGGTATTCTTTGAGGGCACCCCCACATATCCCGATGCGTCGCGGCTGTGGCAGGTGGTGGACAAGCACGACGTGAGCATCTTCTATACCGCCCCCACAGCCATTCGCGCGCTTATGCGCCAGGGCGAGGAGCATGTCGAAAAGACGGACCGCTCCTCCCTTCGCGTGCTGGGCACCGTGGGAGAGCCGATTAATCCTGAGGCATGGCGGTGGTACTACAACGTGATTGGCAATGGAAACTGCCCTATTGTGGATACGTGGTGGCAAACTGAAACCGGCGGCATTATGCTCACCGGTCTGCCCGGTGCCGTAGCGCAAAAACCAGGCTCGGCCGCCAAGCCGTTCTTCGGCATCGAACCGCAGGTGCTCGACGCCGCCGGAAAGGAGCTGGAGGGAGCCTGCGAAGGGTTGCTCGTTATCAACGACTCGTGGCCCGGGCAGATGCGCACGGTGTACCGCAATCATGAGCGGTTCCAGAACACCTACTTCTCGCAGTTTGCGGGCAAGTATTACACCGGCGATGGATGCCGCCGCGACGAAAACGGCTACTACTGGATTACCGGACGCGTTGATGATGTGCTCAACGTAAGTGGTCATCGCCTGGGAACGGCTGAGCTTGAAAGCGCGCTTGTGGCTCACGACAAAGTGGCCGAGGCAGCGGTGGTTGGCTATCCGCACGAAGTGAAAGGCCAAGGCATCTACGCATACGTCACGCTCATCAAAAGCGTGGAGCCCTCCGATGCGCTGCGCGATGAACTGGTGCAGTATGTGCGCCAGCAAATCGGCCCCATCGCCACGCCCGACCATGTGCAGTTTACGTCGGCGCTCCCGAAAACGCGCTCCGGCAAGATCATGCGGCGCATTATCCGCAAGGTCGCCTCGGGCGAGTTTGATGATCTGGGCGATACCAGCACGCTCGCCGATCCCGATGTCGTCGATACGCTCATCGACAAGCGCAAACGCGTGGAACTGGACGGCAGCGACGCCTAATTCTGGCATGCGCCTCCCAACCACCGAACGCTCAGCCTTTGGGATGGAGCCCGACGGCTGAGCGCTCGAAAACCAATCATCGACGTGCCCGGCTACGGGATGGAGCCCTACCGCCCGGCCTTCGATGCCATACATCTATCAACAGACGAACTCCGCGTATCTGCGAGCGGCTGATGGAGCAGCCTCACGCAGTGCTAGCATACACGCTAACATACTCGTAGCGCAGCCGCTGCTGACGCTATCCTGATCGGATTCCCCAATCGAACCTGAAGGAGCATCTATGACCCGAATAGCCTTATCCCAAACGTATGCCCTATGGACGGGTTTCTGTGGAGCCCTTGCCCTACTGGCGATGGCCTTGGCTCCATCCCCGGCCACAGCGCAATCCTTTGACCTGAGCGGATTTGTAAAGTCAGAGTATCTGTATGACTCGCGCCAGGTTGTGGCCGCCCGCGAGGGGGAGTTTCACCTGTATCCAGCCCCCGAATCGGAAGCAACCGACGTAAGCAACCTGGGCTCGTTTCAGTTCTTCTCCCGCTTCGGGCTCACCATCGGCGATTTGCCCGACGCGCTTGGCGCTGAAGTCAGCGGCTACTTTGAGTCCGACTTTTTCGGCGCCTCCGATGCCAACGTAAGCACGTTCCGCCTACGCCGCGCTTTTGCCAAAATGACGTGGAACGACCGCGAGGTGCTCTTTGGACAGGAATGGTCGCCGCTCTTTACGCTGGCCTCGTTTCCCCAGACGGTGGCCACAACCACCGGGGCACCGTTTCAGCCGTTTGCGCGCCAGCCACAGATTCGTTTTACCTACAAGCCCGGCGACTTCCGCCTGATCGGCGTTACGGCATGGCAACGCGATGCTTTTTCGGATATCTCGCTTCATGGGGTGTCCGGCGTCAAGCAACAGCAGCAGGCAGCCCTTCCGGCCCTGCACGGACACGCCCAATATCACGGCGAAAATGTGATGGTAGGCGGTGGGGCCTACTTCAAGGCACTGCGCCCCATCCTCACCGAAGATCGGTTTTACACTGGGGCCGGACAGATCTACACCACCATCACGACCGAACCGGCCACCCTTCGTGCCAAGGCCACCTACGGCGCCAGCCTGTCCGACCACCTCATGACGGGCGGCTACGTCTACAACGAGGTCGAGAACGACTTCTACCCGCTCGATCTCCTGTCAACGTGGATCGACATTGATGGCACGGGCACCGTAGCCCCCGGTCTGTTTGCCGGCTATCTGACCAACGAAGGCAGCCGCAATGAAGTCGGATCAGCCTCCAATCTTGAGGTGGCCGCCCGTGGAGCCGACATCGACTACGTGTGGCGCCTGGCCCCACGCCTGGCCCTCAACTACGATGCCCTCCGGTTTGCATTCGAATTGGAGGTTACCTCTGCCAAGTACACCAGCAATCTCGATGACAACTACAAACCCGATGCCGTCAGTGGCGAAGACCCCGTCACCAACGTACGCGGCAACCTCTCGGTGTTTTTGTTTTTCTAGCGCGCTCCAGCGTCTCTTACCAGGGCACGTATGCCCGCTCAACCATCCTGTACACTGACCCGATAGCCCCATGGCCGACTCCCCTTCCATCGATCGCGAAACGTACTGGCGCACGCTCATGCGTCGCACCCTCATTTTGCTCACGGTCTGGTTCATTGCCGGATACGTAATGAGCATATTCTTAGCCGAGCCCCTTAACACCATTGACTTTGGCGGCATTCCCTTTGGTTTCTGGATGGCCCAGCAAGGGAGCATTTTCGTCTTCGTTAGCCTGGTGCTCATCTACGCCCTGGCAACCGACCAGCTCGACAAACAAGCGGGCGTGCAAGAAGACGACGACAGCACCACCGCACCCGGCGCAGCCCACTAACACACCGGCACGCTCCTGCTCTCCCTTGTTGAACAAAACCCTCTTTAACTATGGGTATTCTTGGTTGGACCACTTTCTGGGTCGTTGTGACCTTTTCACTCTACATCGGCATCGCTATCTGGAGCCGCGTCACCAGCACGAAGGGCTTCTACGTAGCGGGCCAGGGCGTGCCTACTGTGGCCAATGGCATGGCTGTAGGCGCCGACTGGATGAGCGCCGCCAGCTTTATCTCAATGGCCGGGCTCGTATCGTTTATGGGATTCGACGGCTCCGTCTATCTGATGGGCTGGACCGGCGGCTACGTACTGCTGGCGATCCTTCTGGCGCCGTTTCTCCGTAAGTTTGGCGAGTACACCGTACCCGACTTCGTGGGCAAACGCTACTACTCAAACTACGCCCGTGTCATTGCTGCTATTGCCGCCATCTTTGTCTCGTTCACCTACGTGGCTGGCCAGATGCGCGGTGTTGGCGTGGTGTTTAGCCGCTTCCTCGGCGAACTCGTTGAGCCCCTGGCCACCGGCATCGGGGTGGAAGTCATTACCATTGGCGTAGTCATCGGTATGGCCATCGTAGCAACGTACGCCGTACTGGGCGGCATGAAGGGCATCACCTACACGCAAGTCGCACAGTACTGCGTGCTGATTGTCGCTTACACCATTCCAGCCGTTGCCATTGGATTTACCCTTACCGGTAGCCCCATTCCACACGTAGCCATAGGCGAGGTACTGCCGCAACTTGATGGCCTACAGCAAGAGCTCGGGCTCGATATGTACAGCGG